>JAKASN010000463.1 GCA_021819025.1 Actinomycetes bacterium
ACTTTTGCGCTAAATCCCAACCTGGTCCTGGCTCATGCGCACATCGGCCTCATCGGCTGGTTGGGACTCACCTATATCGCCGTGGCGGAAAAGCTCTGGCCCATGTTCATGCTTTCGCACCGCACCAAGAGAACTACCGCGCACCTCGCCCTCTGGACGATACCTTTAGGACTGCTAATTCTCGTCATCGGGATGCTCACCTCGATAACGCATCTGGCTGAAGGGGGCGCTCTGCTGATCATTGTGGGTCTAGCAACCCATATCTTCGCGCTCTTTCAGGTAATAGCGGCAAGAAAGCGCAAACTGGAACTCTTGGCGGCCTACATCTTCGCATCAGAGGCCTTTCTCGTCACAGCGGTCGCGCTAGCGGTAGCGGCGTGGGCGAATCCTCCCGCATCAACGGTGCGGGCAAGTCTCGCCGCAGGCGAAGTTGCCGCTCTCGGAGCCTGGATCGCACTTGCATTTATCGGGCATTCACACAAGGTCGTGCCCTTTATCTCATGGGGACTCCTCCGCCAATCCGGAATCACCAAAGCCAGCAACGGAAGACCTCTGCTCTTTTCCGATCTCCTCAATCGTGGCGTAGCGCGCGCGGGATTTGGGGTATTCACGGCGGCGTTCGCGCTCGTTGTGGTGGGATTAGCCACCCGGGACGCGCTTGCCTTTCGAGGAGGTGCGATTCTGACCCTCCTCGGTGCGGTTATCACCGCGTTAAACCTATCGGTGCCACCGCGGCGTCTCAAGGAGGCCTTTATCGATTGATCGCAGCGGCCTTTGCTCCATGAGCCCAGCCCGCAATGGTGCGCCCGCGTGTCAACTCATCTAGATCCGAGGCGCTCTTTGGCAGCGGAGCTCATCATGGTGGGGTCCCATTCCGGAGACCAGACAACTTCCACTTCCACTTGCGTTCGGGTCGCGGCCTCAACCACGCTTTGCACTTGGAGGGGCAATCCTTCTGACACCGGGCAACCTGGCGTGGTGAGTGTCATTCGAATCCTGAGCGACCTATCGGGCAATTCGTCAACGCCATAGACTAGACCCAAGGAGACGATATCAATGGCCAGCTCGGGATCAAAGACCTCCTCTAGCGCATGGTATGCTGACAAAACCAACCTGGACGCCGACAAGATCGTGACAGGTTGGGAATCGTGAGACTTAGACACGGCTGAAGCGAACCTCCCAATGGTCATCGGCGATTCTGTGCGTTTGATGCTGAAACCCTTGGCCTGAAAGAAGTGCTTCTAGGGGCACCGGCTCGAACGGCGCAACGAGAAGTAAATCCTCATCGTCATCCAGCGAGGCAACTACCGCCATGATCTGATCGAAGGGTTCTGCACCGGCCTCAAGAATCGCGCGCACGTCCAAGCGAGTCGTCTTTGACGCAAAAGCAGCTACCATGCCAACCTCCCAGTTTTTTCTATTTAACACTAGAATAAATACTCTGGAAAGTCAATCGGGATCCGCGAAGCGCAAAATCTCCTGCGCAGCGAATTACCACCAAGAGACCTTGCGCGAAGCGCGGAGAGTTTGCCTACCGGTGTCGCGTGAGCCCCAAGTCACCCCAGTTTGCACCACAAGCCACCGCAGGTGACGCCCTTGGGAGTCCGTGTCGCATCGCATGACTCCACCCATAGGGAGCGTGTGGCTTGGCACAGAACTCCGATACCACCGCCACTATCCTCGGCTCTGCTGGGAAAGACCACCTGGGGAACTCTTGAGCAAAACCGAAATCGCCGCTGTTATCACCATAGCGACAACTCCAACTCCGAGAACTACTCCGAGACCTGTGCGTGGCAGACTAAGACCATAGAAGTTCCTAATCGAAGGAGAGGGGAAGAGCGCGAGAAACCCCCCAGCCATCAACGCGACGAGGGCGATTTTCCACCAGTTCAAGGGGGCGGCAGCGACAACTAGAACCGCCAGACCAACCATAAGAATGACCAAAGTCACTACGGTTCGCTGCTCGACGATAGAGTCCGCATTGCTCCGAGCCCATAAGTAGGTGACGGAGGCCGCAACCGTTACCACCGAGCCCACCGGAGCAGAGAAGCGAAGAACCCGTTTCACCAGGCCCGGACGATAGCGGCGAGAATTGGGCTGCAAGGCCAGGAAGAAAGATGGGATCCCAATTGTCAACGCATCAATTACGGTAAGATGCCGAGGGAGCAGCGGGTAAGCAATTTGTAAGGTTCCAGCCAGGATCGCGAGTAGCGCCGCCCACACGGTCTTGGTGACAAAGAGATTAGCTACCCGCTCGATATTTGCGACAACCCTCCTCCCTTCGGCGACGACTGCAGGCAAGGCGGCGAAGTCGCTATCGAGCAGCACTAGCTGGGCGACGGCTTTTGTCGCCGCAGAACCAGATCCCATTGCCACCCCGATATCTGCCACCTTGAGCGCCAGCGTATCGTTCACACCGTCACCAGTCATCGCCACGACATGGCCTTTAGCTTGTAGCGCTTTGACCATGGCTTGCTTTTGCAGCGGGGTGACCCGTCCGAATACCTTATAGGACTCAAGCACCTCTGACAAGGCTCCCAACTCCTCCGGGAGTGTGCCTGCGTCGAGGGCCCTCTCGCCTGGGGCCAGAGCGCCCACTTTGAGCGCAAGAGTCTCAACCGTGCTCGGACTGTCCCCAGAGATGACTTTGATCGAAACTCCCTGGCGCACAAAGTAGTCCAGTGTCTGAGCCGCTTGGGGACGAATCCTCTCTCCAAAGATCAAGAGCGCGGCGGGTCGAATCCCAACCGGGAGCGCACGGTTCGCAGGGAGAACTTCGCTGGAATAACCGAGCGCCAAAACTCGCAGCCCCCTGCCCGCCCTTTCCTGAGCCCGTGCCAGCACCGGGAGATAGTCTTCGAGC
>JAKASN010000464.1 GCA_021819025.1 Actinomycetes bacterium
TGAAATCATACTCCGATTAAAGGCATCAACGCTGGTTTCGGGAGCCTGTGGGCGGCGTTCTCGTAAGGCCATCAAGATCCCTACGATCGCCACTACGGCACACGGGATAACCCAATAAAGCAAGTTAGACATGATTTACAACTCCCCGATGCGTCTGATCTGATTTGCTCCAAGCGCCCATTCGCTGCCGCCAGCCCAGTGCTCTTTTTTCCAAATCGGCGAAGCCACTTTCAGCGTATCTATACAAAATCTAGCTGCCTCGAAGCCAGAATCACGATGCTCCGAGGACACGACCACAATAACCGTAGATTCGCCCAGGAAACATTCGCCAAGTCTGTGGTGAACCACTATCCGGCAGATCCCGTTCCAGCGAGACATAGCCTCGTTTGCAATAGAGGTGAATGACGCCACGACTTGTTCTTCATATGCTTCATAAAAGAGCGAAACCACGCCGGGCCGTCCCTGCGAATGGTCTCGTACGTTTCCTGAAAACAGAACTACTGCACCAGCTCGCTCAACCTCAGCAAAGCGCATGCATTCACTAATGTCCAGAGCTTCGTGCTGCACTCTGCACCAGATAGATTCGGATACAACTTCGCTCGGCATCAGCGCTGTCTCCATTCAAGCGTGGCTCTAGTACCCTTCGGCCGTACTCCAGGTTACCTGCCACAGAGATACCTGGCGGTGGTTTAGTCGCTCAGCGACGCGATAATGCCCTTGTAAACCTAGGGGTGCTTTGTCGCCCGGTGATTTTAGAAGTATCGTTATGCGATATGGGATTGTCGGGCGTCGAGCCTCCATGGGATGATGGAGATGACCAAAGTAACGAGGAAAACGAATCGTATCCGTTGCTTCCCCCGCCTGATCGTCTTTGGCGTCATCCAAGTGAGGCAATGCTTCCGGGCGATTCGTCATCACGGCGGCGGTCTCGGCGCACAGGTGCGACGAACCGTAGGACGGCTCGGACGTATCTATCGTTGGTATTTTTGGCTCTAATAGCGGGCGTGATGGGCGCCTGGAGTTACCAAACAATGTTTAGCTCGGCTCCACCGCGGCTCAAACCACCGCCAGCTAATCTCGTCACCCTTCCAGCAGGTATTTCAAAGAAGATTCAGCAGATATCATCCGCCGTCATTGCGATAAAGAGTCCGACCGGTACATTTTGGCAGGCGGCAACTTTCGTAAACTCTGCAAACTACTTGGTCACCTCCGGCGACGGGCTCTCGGCTGACGAAATCCTCCTGGAGCGTAGTCACTCCAATAACTGGCAAAAGCTCTGGGTTGCTGCCGTGGATCCGCTCACAGATTCGGCAATACTTCGGACCACGCAACCATCTTCTCAGTACATCTCCAACTACGTAAAGGATTCCCCGCAAGCTGGGGCGCTCGATGAGCTGGTTTACCCACGCAAGCTTTCAAGCGGAGATATCCTTCAAATGGCCGAAGTGGTCAATGTCTCCACTCCGCTGACCCTTAGTGCCAAGCTTTATGTCCCAAATAGCATCGAACTCGACACGACAGGGGTCGGCATTCCCCTCGGTACCTTGGTACTAGACCCAGAAGGGGACCCAATTGGCATTGTGGTCAAGACAACTCCCAGCAAAACGGGCTCAAAGCTATATGCAACGCCAATGCCCTCCATCGCTAGAATTACCAACTTGGTCGAGAACCATTTAGGGGTACTGCATGGCTACCTCGGCGTCGTCGGGAAGACGGTTTCTCTCAAGGGTGCTGGCACCTATACCGTTGGAGTAGAAATCACATCGATCACCTCCGGTTCGCCGGCCGAAAAAGCCAAGCTCCCCGTGGGCTCCGTTATCGTAACGTTGGACGGATCTAAAGTAGGGACGCTTCCTTCTCTCCAGGCGATACTTCTATCCAGCGAACCGGGATCGGACGTTACTCTGGGCATCGAAATCTCGGGACGATACACCAGCTTTAGGATCGCCTTGGCGAACCATCCCTAGCGACCCCCTAGATTTGCTAATAGACGAACGCGCATGCGATGGAATACCAAGGGCGCTCTTGGTGCTATCCGAAAATGGCATGTCGATGAAGTTCGCATTGCTCGAACAGCTTTGAGGTATTTGATGGCAGATAACCCCTTTGGGTCCAACCCGTTTGAGATCGTTTTTAAGGACCTAATGAAGGTCATGGCAGGGCAGGGTCAGCTGGCTTCAAGCGTCGCGGAGCAGTTCGCACTGTCACTCGCTGCGGACGGGGATGGTGGAGCAAATCCCGAGCCCCTGGTGAGGATGAGAATAGAGTCGCTTTTCGAACTGGCAGGACGGGACTTGGCAGCCGAGTCGATTTTGGCTGACTTTATGCCTCGTAACGCTACGGTCGAGGTTGTATCCCCCGTCGACTTCGCCAAAAAGTCCCTCGCTGACTTCTCTGAACTTCTGGGTCGCGCCGAAGAGGTCGCAAAGTCGGTCTCGCCAACTGACCTAAGCATTGTTGGTGAATCAATCGAAATTGCCGGACTCCCTTTGGCTCAGATGGGCGGCATGATGGGTCCCATTATGACTGGGCTAAATGCTGGTTCATGCATTGGACACCTTGCCAAGGAGTCTCTCGCAAGTTACGACGTGCCCCTGCTACGCGACGATGGCCGCATCCAGATAATCGCGGCAAACCTCAAGTTATTCTCCGAAGAGTGGAGCCTCGATTTCGATGAGGCTGTCCTATGGCTATGCCTTAGCCAACTCGCACTCCATGCGGTGCTCTCGCAGGATGTCATCAAATCGCGTATTGCGCAACTCATCACCGCCCACTTCGCAGCTGCAATCCAGTTTTCCGAATCCCTTTCTAACAGGCTCTCTGAAATCGACACGTCCGATCCGTCAACGCTTGAAAGGCTC
>JAKASN010000465.1 GCA_021819025.1 Actinomycetes bacterium
CTACCCAATCCATAACGAGTCGGAGGTCCCCCGCCAACAAGCTCGCGGCGAGAAGCATCGGATCAAGCAGCCTCGCTGCGAGAGCGTACCAAAATGCCGACTCTTCGTTTGCGGGAGTCGAGTTGATCGGAGCACAGATGGTGGAAGCGAGACGCCGCGAAACTTCCTTCGACATCGCCGAGCAGATGGGATTCCAGTAGCAGTTTGCATAACCGGATACTCGGTAGGGGTCGAAAATAAGCGCCGAAGAACTCCCGCGTGCCGCAAGGGTGGCAGTGACGATGTCGTCTTTGACGCTGGTGGCGATCACCGCTCCTCTGAAGGTGTTTATCGCAGGGATTACCAATCGGGAAGTTTTGTATGATTGCGTGGGTCCAAAGACGATCACCGAATCCCGCGCGAAGAGTTTGATCGGCAACGAGCCAATGCGACCCAACTCCAGGCCCCCTTTTGCCCCTCGATACTCCAGCGCCCCCAAGAGCCCAGCGAACTGGCTACCTTCTTTGATGCGCCGTCTCGGCGCGAAGAATCGACGCCTATTGCGTCCGCGACCGCGATCGTCTTGGCTCTGGCGAGCAGCCGGGGTGATAAAAACGCCCACGGCGACAGCGATCACCGCCAGAGCTCCCAGTGGTGAGAGCTCCCGGGTCACCAGAGCAGCTATTTCGACGATCTGCAACGTATTCCTCCTTATGACGCCATCGTCTTGGCCCCGGCCATCTCACTCCGGCGAAGTAGCGAGAAATGAGGATCTTCGGACCCTCATCGCGGCGTCGGTATCACAGATGGCGAGTTCGGTCGAGGTGAGGTGATGGTCCACGAGACAAAGGGCGGAACCGAACTTCCAAAGTGCGCTTCCGCGCCCCAGCTTGGAAATCGCTTCACCAACTTCGGGCGCCAGTCCAAATTGAGAACAGAAACGCGCCGCTTCGGCCGCATCCATCGCAAAGGCCACAAAGGTCTCAGAGTCGGCAATGAGGCCCATCGACGCGGGGTCGTCACTGGTAGGTTGGAAAGCACTAAGGTCCCCGAGGCGGTGGGTAACCGCCAGATTGGCAATGCCAAGGCTCCGCGAAAGCTTCCAGTATCGCTGCAACCACCTCAGCGCCTCGCGATCTTGGGTAAGTGCCCAGACTTCGTCAATGGCTACCACAACCGGGCACGCTCCAGAGCGCAGCTGCGCCGCACGGATGGCGCTAAGCACCAGAGTTACCGCGAGGGAGTAGAGTGCGGTACCAAAGACCAATGAGAGGTCCACCACTAGAATCCCTTGATAAAGTACCGACGCTATCGAGCCGCCAGAACTACGCGAAACCAATCCAGAATCCAGCAGCGATCCACAGCCCGCCACGACATTGGCCAAATCCCCTCGGACATAGCCACCGAGCCATTCTCCCGGGCCACCATTTCGATCGAGCGCGATTAACTCGCGACGCATCCGAGCAAAGCTAAGGTCTTCCCCACACCTCACCAGCGCCTCGGCGAGCGCGGTAGTTTCCATTCCCGAAAGTGGGCGCTTGCAGGCAAACGCCACCGCAAGTTCAGCGAGTTCTCGATTGAGTTCTCGGGCTAACGCCCCGTCCCCACTTCCCGGAGAGACGAAGGGATTTACCCCGGAGTTTTCGGTAACAAAGCTGACCGGCTCGAAGCCAAAGTACCGAGAGAGCGCGTGATACTCGCCTTTGGGATCGATAATTACCGAGGGATATCCGTGGGCGAACATGCGCGCCAGGTAACTCTTTACCAGCGATGACTTACCTTTCCCGATCTTGCCGAACACAAAGGCGTTGGGGCCTGACACTAGCTGGGCTGCGTAAAGTTCGAAGGGATTGTAGCCAAATGCACCTCCGAAGCGGGAGACACCCAGCAACGGCCGATGCCCGGAGTGGTCGCGTTCGGCATACCCGAGAAGAAAAGTGGCTGCCGTGGTGCTGGATTCGAGCGGCGCATCACGACTTTTGAGGTGGGCAAAGTTCACGATGCGGTCCCCAAGGAGGTAAATTCGCCGAGGACTCTCCTCTGAGAACCGTATTCGCGCCTCAAGATCACTCCTCGGTTTCCGAGCTCGCCGAGCAATTGTGAAGTCTTACCAGCAGGCACCATCGAAACGGCGATGGCGGTGATTACCACGCCGGCGTGTCCGCCTAACTGGGCCCGCTCGAGCTCCTCCAGCGCCTGGACGCCCGTCGCGTCACCTGGTCGCGACAAAAATCCCGCGTCGCCCAACAGGCGAGCGCCGGCGAGGCTTCGTGTACGGAACTTGCGCGCATGCCGAGCCATCTTTATTGAGGAGACCGGCTCCAGCGTCACCGAAATGGCTCGCAGCGAACCCGAAGCCAAAAAGAGGCCGCCAAAACTGCCCGGCAACACCGGGGCCTGTGCCCAACGAGCAACATGGTATAGCTGCATATCAGCGCCACGAAGCTGAATGCGATCGAACATCTCGCGACCGCCTCGCGATCCGCTCACACCTCCTCCACAGTGCGAAATAAGACTTCCAAGCGAACCCGCGTCGATAAAGTTCGTATCAAACACCTCTGCGCTTGCAGAGCTAGCGGCCTCAAGTAGCATCTTGAGCCGCGAGTGCGCCCCCTGCAGCCCTCGCCCCACCGCGCCATCGGCAGAGGCCTGCAATGCGATACTCATGGCGATGTAACAGCGCGGACCTCCAGGCGTACAAAGCAGGCGCTGGTAATGGTCCTGGATAGATTCGGCGAATTCAGCATTGCAAAAAAAGCCTGTTCCAGAACGCGGCTCTGGAGCACGATCCCATCCCACATTGCGTGAAAATCCGAGCAATGTGACACGAGGAACCTCGCGAGCGAATCGCGCCAGCGAATCGAGCAAGCTGGTCAGCTCCC
>JAKASN010000466.1 GCA_021819025.1 Actinomycetes bacterium
CCAAGCAATGTCAGGCCTCCCTTATGCCGGGGTCAATGTACCTTTGGGCATCAAGCACCTTCAGCTTTTGGGGGTGCGCTATTACATGGCTTTTTCGCCAGCCTTGAAGACCGCAGCCGCTGCTGACCCCAACCTTTCCTTGATCGGAAGCGTGCCGGCGATTTCTCCTGGCTCGAGCGTAGGAGTGCTAAGCGAGTCGTGGAATATATATTTGGTACACAACTCAGCAATCGTGACTCCGCTTAGCCAGCAGCCGGTGGTCATGAGGGATGTACTGCCCGCGCAGCCCAGTTGGCTTGGTCCGGCGATTAAGTACTACCAGACTCCTGCGGAGTATGGAGTCGCGCGGCTAATGAGCGGTCCCTCCCGATTTGAGCGCGTCGCGCCCAATCAGAACGTGCTTAGCACCGTCCCCGAGCCCAAAATGACGGTGAGCAACATCCGAGTGGCCAATTCGACGGTGTCGTTCGATGTCTCCAAGGTAGGCGTACCGGTGCTGGTGAAAGTCTCTTACTTCCCCAATTGGCAGGTGAGTGGAGCGACGGGGCCCTATCGCGCCGCCCCGAACCTCATGGTCGTGATCCCGACTTCCACCCACGTCACCCTGAGTTACGGCCGCACCACGGCGGATTGGCTCGGAATCGCGATCTCGATGGGAACCGCGCTCTTGATTGTGGCCCTCTATTTGTTTCGCCGCCTCGGCAGCCTGAGACTGTTCTTGGTGGCGCCCCAAGGAACGAAAGGTCCCTCGGAAGCCTCCCAGCTGAGCAATGAACAGTGATCGACGTCTTCAGTTTTTGCAAGGTCAACTTGACCTCGCCTGGGTTGTCGCGAGGCCCGAATTCAACTAGAGTCAATGTTTCGTGTTCGTTGGCGCTACGTCCCCAGCCCGTGATCTCGCGCGAGCGAATCCGAGGGAAAATTAACGAGGTTTGTTATGGATAAGCTCGACAGAATCTTCAAGGCATACGACATTCGCGGGCTGGTGCCCGATGAACTCGACGTCGTCGTCGCCGAAGCCGTTGGTTTCGGCTTTGCGTCCTTTGCCGGCGTGAAGAGAGTTGTCGTGGGCCGAGATATGCGTCCCTCTGGCGTCGCGCTGGTAGAGGCGTTTATCAGAGGGGTCAATCTCGCCGGTGTCAGCGTAGATGATATCGGTCTGTGCTCAACCGACATGCTTTACTTCGCCTCGGGGCGCTTGAACCAGCCGGGTGCCACCTTTACCGCTTCGCACAACCCTGCGCAATACAACGGAATCAAGATGTGCCTGGCAGGTGCGCGACCGGTAGGAGAGGACACTGGACTGGCGCAGGTGAAGGAGATGGCTCGTGCCTTCATTGCGGAGCCACCGGCACCTAAAAGTGCGCCTGTGGCATCCAATGCCACCTTGGATCTCCTCGAAGAGTTTGCCGAGCATATTCGTTCCTTCGTCGATCTCAGTGAGTTGGCGCCTTTACGGGTGATTGCTGATACCGCCAACGGCATGGGCGGACTCGTGGTTCCGGCCGTCTTTGAAAAGCTTCCTTTCGAGTTGACCATTCTCTACCCAGAACTCGACGGAAACTTTCCCAACCACCCGGCCGATCCCATCCAGCCGGAGAACCTCGTCGATCTCAAAGCGAAAGTTCTCGCCACTGGAGCTGACATAGGTCTTGCGTTTGATGGCGATGCTGACAGAGTGTTTTTGGTGGACAACAATGCCGCGCCGATGTCAGGCTCTCTCACCACGGCGCTGGTTGCCAAGGCCATGCTCGAGCGATTTCCCCATTCGACGGTTCTCTACAACCTCATCTGCTCCAAGGCAGTTCCAGAGGTTATCTCCGAGGCCGGCGGAAGGCCCGTAATGACCCGAGTGGGCCACTCCTTCATCAAGGATGTCATGGCATCCGAGGACGCGATATTTGGCGGTGAGCATTCTGGCCACTACTACTTTCGCGACAATTTTCGAGCGGACTCTGGACTGATAGCTGCACTAATCGTCCTTGAGCAAATCTCTAAATCCAAGCTCCCTTTGTCTGAACTGCGTAAGCCTTTCGAGCGTTACAGCGACTCCGGCGAGGTGAATACTAGGGTGAGCGATGCCCGTGCGGTAATCGGCTTTATTAAGAACGCCTACGGAGATCGGGCGAGTGTTAGCGAGATCGATGGCCTAACCATGGATTTCGGAGACTGGTGGTTCAATGTGCGCCCATCCAACACTGAGCCATTGCTTAGAGTAAATTTGGAGGCACGAACTCCCGAAGAAGTCGCGGCTCGGCTTCAAGAAGTCCTTGGTGTAATCGCCAAGGCTGACTCGTTTTAGGAGCGAACTTGGCTCTTTCGCCTGAACTGCTTGCTTTGATCGTTTGTCCCGACGACAAAGGTGAACTTTGGTACTTATCCGAGGAGGGATTTCTTTACAATCCCCGCATGAAGCGTAAGTATCGTATCGACGGCAATATCCCGGTGCTCTTGATTGAGGAGTCCGAAATCGTCGATGCCCAAGAACACGAGAGGATCAGCTCTCTTGCCCACGTCGCTACGGGGAAGGGCTGAATCTCTCTTCTAGGTGCGAGATATTGCCACAGCATTTGAATAAGATGGCGCGGCGAACGAGATCGCGGCGAGCTTATGGTGATAAAAATATTTGTTCGCAGACCATCGCGATTCCGCCAAACTTGGCGGAGACCCGATCAGATAACGGAGGAATCGGAAATGAGCAGCGAATGGCCCTACAGCGTCGCCGATTCGCTCGGGATGTGGGACGTTACCGCGTCACTGCCTGAGCAAGTGAGCGCCGCCGCATCCCAGGTTGCGGAGCTGTCAAATCTGCCGGATCGTAACAAGATCGAGAACATCGTTGTCTTTGGAATGGG
>JAKASN010000467.1 GCA_021819025.1 Actinomycetes bacterium
TTACCTGTTCAGCTTCGAGGTATTGCCGGTTAGTCGGCAACGCGCATCACCACAAACCTTGGCAACTCGGTTGTGGCGCTCGGTGCATGATGGAGCTGGACTGTGCAGGTCCAAGATGCTGCACGAGTGAATGTAAAGCGCCGCACTGGGAGAAGCGTGGTCAGGGCCAAGAAGGGCTTCCTTGGCGGATTCTATTTGCGTATGACCGTGCTCGCTTGTACACCCCTTCAAGGGTGGGTCAAATCTAGCAAAAGTGCTCCGATGGAGCCGCCATGGGTCACAAGCACCGGAATTTAAGAGATCCCCTGCATTCCACCCAACGTTAAGTAATGAGCTATACTTAGGTCGTGAATTTGACACTCTCGAAGCGTGGTGATTACGTAGTACGTGCAGCGGTCAGTCTGGCCTGCGAATACGAGTCAGGTCTACCCACGAAGCGGCACAAAGTATCTTCGGAGATGGGGATACCTCGCACCTTCGTCTCGCAGATCCTTGGCAACTTGGTCCAAGCCGGTCTTGTCGTGTCCTCATCCGGCAAGGATGGCGGCTATCGGTTAACCCGCCCGCCATCGGAAGTGAGCCTTCTCGATGTCGTTGAAGCAGGCGAAGGTCCGCTCTCAACTGGGGCCTGCACGCTCGGCGATGGCCCCTGCCATTGGGACGGTGTCTGCCCTCTCCACGAGACATGGGTGCCGGCAAGTTCTGCCTTCAAAAAGGAACTTGCCTCGACAAGCCTTGCAGAGGTTGCAGAGCGGTCTCGAGCGATCGAGGCGGGAACCTACGACGTCCCCCCCGATGCCCATCGCGGCAGGGCATTCATGATGACAGTATCAGACTCGCTTCAAGTCGAGCTTGCAGCCCCCGTTATCGCGGCGAAGCTTCGGGCTGGTGGATCGTGGCTGGCTCCCCATGTCGAGGCCGCCTCAGCTGAGGGCGAGGCCATTCGGGTGAGAGTCGGGCCGGCTGGAGCGGGATGGCTCGGCAAGATCGTCGCGGTAAATCTTGGAGAGCCGGAGGGTACGGACGAGACTCTCGTGATTCCTTTCGCCTGGGAGGCTACCGGAGCAACCGGTTTGTTCCCACATCTAGAGGGTGAGCTGCGTCTCACTGCTGTCGATCCCGAACGGGCCGAGTTGGCACTCACGGGCAACTATCGGCCGCCACTTGGCCGTGCGGGTCAGGTGCTCGACGAGGCCTTGATGTCGCGAGTTGCCGCCGCGACGGTGCGAGCGTTTCTCCGTAGAGTTGCAAGAACTCTTGAGGAGATGCCGGTAAGCTGGACAACTCCGCAGGCTGTTCCTGTCACGCCGGCTAGATCGTCCTAGCCCCGGTCATCTCCAGAGCCTTTCGCAGACACGCGCTTTGCGGCTTCTGGCACAATCGCACCACATGGAAAAGCTGTCGGCCTTATGTGGCTATTCGCGTCCAAGTGGGGAATGCCGTAGTTAGGAAGTTGCCGAAAGGGTTAGGGACTCTACCATAATTGAGGTTGTTCTACGACTTCATAAGGAGAGCCCCTAACTATGAACAATCCTACTTCCTTGGCTGAAACACTGCTCGGACTTGACGGGTTCCAAATACTTGAAGTCCATGAGACTCCTGACGAGCTGATAATAAATATCGAGACAAGAAGTACTGTCGTTGGCTGTCCAGCATGCGGAGTAAGGGCGCAGGCTAAAGATAGGATGCGCGTCGACATCAGAGACCTTCCATGCTTTGGAAGACCTGCACGCCTTGTCTGGATGAAACGAAGGTGGCGCTGTGGCGATAGCGATTGTGAGGCAAAGACCTGGACTGAAACCACCGATCATGTACCCCCGAGAGGACTTCTGACCAATCGTGCCGGAATAGAAGCAACAAGACAAGTCGGCGAGCTGGCCAGACCTGTAGCTGGTGTGGCCAAAGAACTCGGGGTTTGTTGGTGGACGGTAATGGACGCGGTAAAGCTCCACGGAACACCCCTTGTCGATGATCCAGGGAGGGTGGGAAAAGTGACCGCCCTTGGGATTGACGAGACTTCGTTTCTCAAAGCCACCAAAGAGCACCCGACGCTTTATGCCACAGGACTGGTGGACCTAAATCATCGGATAATGATCGACATGGTAGAGGGAAACAGTGCTGCTAGCCTGCGCTCCTGGTGTAAGAATGCCGATCCCAAGTGGCTGGGTGAAATCGCAGTCGTGGCAACAGATCTTGCCGAATCATACCGCGCAGGACTTAGTCCATATCTTGATCACGCCATACGGGTAGCCGATCCATTTCACGTGACCCAAGTCGCCAACCGGGCGTTAGACAAGGTTCGCCGCAGAGTCCAGAACGAGACCCTTGGACACAGAGGCAGGAAGAGCGATCCGCTCTTTAGGATCAGAAGGCTCTTGCTGAGTGGAGCCGAGAGATTGAGCGAACCTGGCAATGAAAGACTGCTTCTTGGCCTAAGGATTGGGGACCCCGACAACGAGGTGCACGGCGCCTGGCTGGCCAAGGAATCGGTACGGGACATCTATCTGACTGATGATCCAATGCAAGCGGAAGTACTACTCGACAAGGCGATAATTGGCTGTCTCGAAGACAAAGTTCCAGAGGTCAGATCCCTGGGACGAACACTCAAACGCTGGCGCAACGAGATCTTGAATCACCATATAACTGGTGCATCCAATGGCCCGACTGAAGGAATAAATCTCTGTGTGAAAAAGGTCAAGCGCTGTGGCCATGGATTCAAATCATTCGAGAACTACCGTCTAAGAGTTCTTCTTCATACAGGTGGGGTCAGCTGGCCTAAACGCCCAAGCCCACCACGGATCAGAACACGTAATCCCCACTTAAACGCGTAGGGCCCCTTAGGCTATTCGCGTCTT
>JAKASN010000468.1 GCA_021819025.1 Actinomycetes bacterium
TGGTTAGGTCAAATGACGATTGGGAACGGATCGGCAAGAGTCCGTTGACCATGGCTTACCTGTCCGAACTCTATTGGCTCGCGCGCGATTCGGTCGAGACTTGTGAGCGGGTTTTCTCCGCCGCAATGGCGCCCCCGCCAGAGAAAAGCTACATCAAGGTCGATCATCATTTGCATGGAGAAATCTATCGAATTCTTAATAACGCCGCTCGCCTAAGGGCTCTCGTCAATGTTCGCTCGAAGAGGTACGGTCAGAGTGCGGGGCAGTTCGCCGTACAAGAGAGTCGGATTCGGTGGCTTCTCGACCTGATTGGAGACCTTCCAATGGCTGCTATCTCGCAGGCTAAGGTGCGCAACTCGTTAGAGCACTACGATGAATACCTGGACGAGGCAGCTCTGAAGAGCAGTCGGGGCGAACTTGACAGGCCAACCTTGTTTCCGATCGACATGACTCTGGGCCGTGACGGAACCCTGGATCAGTTCACGTCGGGAGTGGTTTATCCCCTCAGGGTATATTTGGCAGAAGAACGCATCTTCGTGAATTGCGGTCAGCGCATCAGCCTCGGTGATGTCTTCGACGAGTGCGTTGGAATCCGAGACCGGCTGGCAGAACTCGCGCCGCAGGTCCTTCAGGATGACGACGTCTCAAGCCATGAGCGCGGCTCCTCGATGATCGTCGTGACTGACAGCTCCTTTGGCGGCTAACGCGATATCACGTTAATCCAAAGGCGTTGCTGACTGGAGTTGATTTAATAATTAGACAGTTCAAAATTGCTGCCGCACGCAATTTGCAGTACCACGGACTCAGTTCCGCCAGTTTGCAAACCGAGACCCCTGTGTGAGAATTGTTGGCTATTTCAATGCGCTCGTGGAAGCCAGTGTGTTGGCCAAGGTCGATTATCAGACTATCGAACGTTATGAGCGTAGTGGCCTCATAGAACAAGGCCATGGCTACATGGATTCAATTTAGCCCGAGGTCCCGGTGCTAACGGTGCCTTGCGCGACGATGGTCCAATGGTCTAGTATCTGAAAGTGGCTGTAGACACCCTTGAGTTCGGTATTACAAGTACTACGGGTGAATTTCCGATGGAAGAACTCACCGGGCGGATCAATGCGGTAAGAAACTCGCTTCACGAAATTGACCGGAGAATAGACCCTAACGGCCCGTTTACTGAATGGGTTGTGCGCGAATCATATACGCGTGCACGAACGATGTTCTTATTGGTCGGTGCCCATGCTGGCTCGAAGAAACGTGAGAGCGAGGCAGCGCCTGAGCCACTTGACATCCTTGTTTTCGGTCTTAAGTCTTTGAAACAAGCCCCCGAGATGCCCGAGTACTATTCAGACCGTACGATCTCACAAGTGATAAAGGTCGGTCGAAAGACCAGCGACTTCGAGGGCGTTTCGGTTGTTGCAGTCAATGGCACGCGGGGCGACAGCGTTGAACTAGATGGAGGGTTGATCGCGAACGCGAGGGAGTCGATTCGAGGAAGCCAGCAAGGCTTTGGCGCTGTCGTAGGAAGGCTTGACATCCTGAATAGCCGACGAAAGGGCCAAAAAATAGGCGGCAGTATTTTGGACGAGCGCAATAAGCGGTCAGTCCGGATCTCCGCAGGCCACGAAATGCAAGAATCCCTCACGCACCACTTCAACTCGAGGGTTATGGTCGCGGGCAACACCAAGATGAACGACCGCGGCCAGATCCTGAGCCTTGAGGTCCAGACTATCGAATCCTACGAAAGGTACGCGTCCTTAGCTATCGATCCTTCGGTACTCTATGGCGTGGCGCCGGATTTTACCGGAGGGCTGGATCCGGTTGAGTTCATTCGCGCGTTGAGGCGTGAGTCATCGGTGGTGGTGCATGGCTAACAGCCTGCGCGGCCCGTTGGTTTATGTCGACAGTTGCGTATATCTTGATTTGATTCTAGGGAGAAGCGATCGTCTATGCCCGGCGTCCGGGAGGCCAAGAGATCAACTTGCCTTGGAACTTTTCGAGCAAGTTAGGGCGGGCATAGTCCGACTCGCTGTATCGGCATTGTCCGATGCTGAAGTCAGGTTTCACTCCAACGACCCGAACGCTCAATTCGTAAGTGAAGTGCTCGACGGCTGGTTCCGGCACCCCGCAACCCGATGGACAGATATCGATCTCCTTCTCGCGTCCGACGCGAGTCGTCTCCATGCAACCTATGCGCATCTTGCGTATCAACCGTCAACGGCCCTCAGTACTGCGGACGCACTTCACCTTGCGGCTGCCGTGAGGCTGGGATGCGAATATTTCGTAACCCAGGATCAAGGTTTTCCGATCGGCTCCGAGGTGGGTAGCTCTAAGACCATGGTCCGCTTTAGCGGACCTGTGGGACAGATGCTGCTCTAGTTCTGATAGCCGACTGGCTGCTCGGCAGCGGATCGTTGAGATCTCCTCAAGCGCCAATTCGGTCCGAGCGCTCATGCCGACAGCGCCCACATGGCGCGTGCATCTCTTTAACGGGACGAGTTTCCGGGCATACCGTAGCTCGCGGGGGTCTTTGAGTCACGTTCTAAACCGTGTCTGACCTGTGCTACCGCTTCGTGGACTGTTGGCGACCTACTTCACTCGTTTCCGCCTCTAACGCGGGCTCCGCAAGGCGGCGGACATATCCAGCGCTTCTCATTTCAGCCTCGCGCAGGTGGTGTCGGACAATAGGTCTGCCCATTCTGCACTGCGCAGACCTCAGATGTGATGTACTTGATCGCCATCACCGCTCCGTCGTATGGCGTCCCGTTGATGGTGACGGTTTGAGTCTCAGGCGTCGATGAGGTCGTCGTGCCGGGCGTGTAGGAGGATGTCGCTGTTCCGCCAGACGCTACCGTAGTG
>JAKASN010000469.1:0-1387 GCA_021819025.1 Actinomycetes bacterium
GTGCGCACTTGGTCGAAGATCGCCGAGGAGACCTCGATTCCCAGCGGGTCCCCTTGGAGTTTGGCAATCTCTATCTCAAACTCCAGCCCGCTTCTGGCAATGAGCAGCGCGACCTCGGCTTCTTCGACGAGCATCTGGTATTGGATGACATCGTTGACAATGGAGCCGTTGATGGACTTGATTTCATCCCCAGGCAAAATACCAGCAAGTTGAGCTGGAGAATCTTCTTGCACGGCAAGTACGACAGGATTGGACATAGAAAAGTACCTAAGTGGGTTCGGCTAGTATTCTCAACGTGAAGGTCGAAAAAGTTTTACTAGCTAAGCCTAGAGGATTTTGTGCCGGGGTCGAGATGGCGATCAAAGCGCTCGGTTGGATGGTACGGGTTTTCGAGCCTCCCGTCTACTGCTACCACGAGATCGTCCATAACAAAGTGGTGGTAGAACGCTTCTCGGCACTGGGGGTCATCTTCGTCGATGACCCCTCTCAAGTGCCGTTTGGTTCCCCGGTAATGCTATCTGCCCATGGGTCCGCGCCCGAGGTGGTAACTGCGGCTCGTGACATTGCGAGCATCTCCATCAATGCGGTCTGTCCCCTGGTCACCAAAGTGCACCACGAGGTGAAGACTCGTGCCGCGAAGGGATTCGAAATTATCTATGTCGGCCATCACGGACACGACGAAGCCCTTGGCACCATGGCAGTAGCTCCGGAAAAGGTTCATCTCGTCGAGTCGATCGCCGAACTTGAGGCGACAAGCATCGAGGCCGGTGAAGTGGCGCTAATTGCCCAAACCACCCTGGCCATGGATGAGTGGCGCGCCATCGCGGACCGGGCTGAAGAGCTTTATCCGGGTCTGTGGATGCCCAACAAAAGCGACCTCTGCTTTGCCACCACGAACCGGCAGGCTGCGGTGCGCGCGCTCGCCTCTCGAGCCGATGTGATGGTCGTGATCGGCTCGGCGAACTCCTCAAATACCAATGCCCTAGAAAAGGTGGCGCGCGCAACGTCGAATGCGCGCGTCGTGAGGATCAACACCGTGGCGGATCTTCCCACGGACCTCAGCGGCACCGTAGCGATTACCGCCGGCGCCTCGGCGCCCGAAGAGCTCGTCGACCAAGTAATTGCGCGCCTCAAGCCACGCTTGGGAACCGAAGAAGTCACCGTCATCGATGAAGACGAGTACTTCCCTCCCCCTCGCGAGCTCCGGGAGTTTCTCAAGAGCCTTGCTCAAGTCGCCGCCTTCGCTTTCGGTGAGGATCCCGAGGTGGAGTCCCCACTTGCACGAGACTCTGCGATCTCCGCATCGGCAATCTTGGCCGAGCTGGCTAACTATCCCGCTTCGGTCTAGTTACTGGTAGACCCATGGTAGCTCCACTACCTATGGCAA
>JAKASN010000469.1:1397-2839 GCA_021819025.1 Actinomycetes bacterium
CAAAAATCTCCGCAGTGCCAAGCTTCGCGGTGATGCCGTGTTAGCACCAAACCAGCAGCGCGACATTACTGCTAGGCGAGCATCTGTGCTTCGTCGAAGAGTTCTTGGAGCCGGGTCTGGAGCTCACCGGTGAGATCCCTAATTTTGGATCTCGGGATTCGGCTCTTCGTGGGAGTGGGCTCCATCGCTGAAAGAAGAGGATCGCCCACTAGCATCACGCATCGCACCGGGCGCGGAATCTTCACGCCCTTGCCCATCGCCCGTTCGCTCCCAGCAATGCCTACCGGAATAATCGGTACTTTGGCCTTGAGAGCGATGTAGGCGGCACCGTCAAGCACTTCGGTGACCACAGGGCCCTGCTTGCGAGTGCCCTCAGGAAAAAGTACTAGCGGCTGTCCAGCTTCCAATATTGCCACACAAGTGTCGACCGCCTCACGATCAGCGATATCGCGATTTACCGGTATGCCTCCAATTGCGGTGAATAGCATTGCAGCCCAGCGCATCTTCCAAAGAGAATCCTTGCCCATAAAACGCAGCGGAGCATGAGTGAGCGATCCCATCAAGATGGAGTCGATATTGGAGCGGTGGGTTGGGGCAATAATGTATGGAGGCGAGGGAATCTTCTCCGAACCGCGCACGTCAACGCGGAAATAGAGGTGATTCACCGCATCGACTAGTCCCCGTGCCAAGGAATAGACGCCGAGATCCAAAGGGCCTGGAATCAACGGAATCTTGTGGTCACCGACTTCAATCAGCTGCTTGTGCACTCTCATCCTTTTTTGTCTTGCACCATATCGCACACCCTTGAATCGACTCCTCCTCCCAATGCCTCTGGGCAATTTCGCGGCGATGGGAACAAAGGTGCCCAAGGACTCCCAGACTCACAGCCAGGCCACCTCAACAAAGCGCCGCGCCTCTCACGATTCCGGTAGGCCAAGGTAATAGAGACCTTCCATCTCGGCAACCAGTTCGGCGATGTTACGCTCCGAGGTGTCGATGACTACAGCTCCAGGAGCTACCGCGAGCGGGTTCACTTCACGATTCGCGTCTCTAAAATCCCGTTGCTCGAGCTCATCACGGGGGGTATCGCCACGGCGATTGCGGCGCACCTCGTCGTCCGCCTTCAAGAATACCTTCAGGCGCGCCCGGGTGAGGACTACAGTGCCTACGTCACGGCCCTCAGCAACGGCGCCATTATGCTCTTTGACGAAGTTGCGTTGGAAGGCGACCAATACTTGGCGCACCGGGTGCAGGGTTGCGACACGCGAAGCGGCGTCAGAGATCGCCGGGTGCCTGATCTCGTTGGTCACGTCGCTTCCATCGAGAATGACCCGGGCGCCTCGCAGTTCGAGCTGGTGTCGACTAAAAGCCTCGACAAGGGCTTTTGGATCGTCAAGATCGACTTTATCGTGAATCGCGATCAGCGCTAACGAGCGATAGGT
>JAKASN010000470.1 GCA_021819025.1 Actinomycetes bacterium
TGAACCCCACAATTCACAACCCAGGAAACTGCTGTCTATGTCAACATGAGCCCGGGAAGCCTGATCTGGACACGACCGCGCTAGCACCGGGCTCGGGGCGTCGCCGAGAGTCCCTTGTCGGGCGCGCCGGCGCCCGAGTCGTCGGCAATATGTCAACACCATTTGTCTGGCGGTCGGGAGACTTCTAACCCGCGGGTTATTTCACCACGATGGAGTCAAGAACCCTCCAGTGGGGCTTGCCAACATATCAGCTCCCCGGAATTGACCGGGGAGCTGATGCTCTCGGTGATCGCCTCGTCCGGGTCCCGCTCCCTCACCACCAGAAGCTTTCGGCTTTCTAGAGGGGATCCTCCTTGTGGCCCCGATGCCCGGTTCTTTGTTGCTGAACGCGGCGACCGATGGCGTCGAGTATTGGGTTGGCGAGCGTTACGAGGTGAAATCTCTCCACCACCTAGATCTCCTCGGGCAAAGTGACGCTAAGGACCGTCGCATAATTGTTGGAGATGTCAAGTGTCCCGACGCGAATACCAACCCTGAAGCTCGTAGGCCTCTGGGTCGCCCACGCGGCCCCCTCGGCAAAGTCGCGGGTCTTGACCACGTCTATGAGCTTTGAGCTTCGCACGTCACACGCCGTGGTATACCAGTGCTGGCGCCGGTACTGGTAGCTTGCGCCCGAGAGGTTCGCGCCAAAGCCAATGGCCATGTTCGCCCGAGGCTCTTTTTATCGGCTTCTAACAGCGCTTTGCCATAGAGAACCACCGCCCGGTTCCGTACCCCGCCAGTGACAGGCCAGCTTTCCGGCCACCCCGGTGGTGGTTTTGCCTCCTCCGACCTGCTTGGTCGCCCATTTGGCGGCACGCGTGGTGAGGGAGCTCCTGGCTGCGGAGATGCGGTGATCGGTAAGTTTCCTGCTCGCCTGCGGACAACTCTTGTCGGTACGCCCATTGACAATCTCGGCGATCCCAGAGCCGCTCAATGCCACTTGCGGGGCAACCAGGCGGAGCAGCAAGGAACTGACCTTCGTTTTGGGTCGGCCATATTGTGGGTATTCCGCCTTAGCTTCGCCCACATCAATGGGGAGTGGTAGGCGATCGAGACGGAACCGCTTGGCTTGGATCAAGATCTCACCCCCTCGCCAGTCGATATCGGCGAGTTCAAGCTTTGCCACTTCGCAGACCCTCAGCTCCAAATGCACCAGTAGCGTCAACACCGCGAAGTCGCGTTGTCCAACGCCAATGCACTGTCGCAGCTACCGAGCACACGCATGGCATCCTGAGCGTCGATGGTCCGCGCCAAGGAACTCCCACGCCAGCCCGAGCCATTGAGAACCGCTCCGCGCAAAGAGGTAGCGGTGATTCCGTCGAAGTGCAAGAACTGCTAAAATGAACGCAGTCCAACGGCGATGTTCTTGGCAAACCCCGCGCTGCGGCCAGCGCATTCCTCCAGCGTGAATTAGCTGATATCGGAATTCCTCAGTCGGCATAACCATCTAAGCCGGGTCGGTTGATCACCTCACGCCATGCTTGCGCGCACAGGACCTATAGGTATCTCGCGCGTCGGAACCTTAACAATCAAACAGCGCTGGGTCGCGGTGATGTCATAGTAACGGTGCGGCACGCCGCCAAATATGTCGAGGGTCGGCTGCCAGAGTGCCTCGCCTCAAAATGCCGAACCCAGTTTGCTTAGGATCATCGCATTAGTCATTGCCTCAACCGGTGCACGATTATCGGTAAGAATTAGCCCTGGACCTGGCTTTGCTCTCGACCAAGTCGAGAGCAGCGCGTTGTCGACGGGTCGCAGAAAGGACGGAAGCGCCCCCAGCGTCGGCAGGGCGACGCTGCGATTACTCGCTAGCACCATCTCGTTGTAGGGTCCTGGCGCCTTGACCACGTATACATGCTTGAAAGAGATCGCGAGGGTGCGCTCAATTGCTAAGAGCAGTGCGGATCGATCGGACGTCACGTTGATATTCATGGCGAGAATTCCATTTGCCGTGAGGTGCTGACGACACTGGGCAAAAAACTCCTTGGTCGTCAAAGAAAAGGGAATGTAAATCTCCTGGCTATAAGCATCCACGATCATGAGGTCATAGCGCTGCGTTGAAGTCGAGAGATAGACTCGCCCATCGGCAATCTTGACCTGAGCAGCCTGAGGAGTGAGGTGGAAGTATTGACGCCCTAAACGAACCAGTTCAGGGTCGATTTCGACGCCCGTCAAATTCACCCTCGCACGGTAGGGATCCACATCGCGCACGTACATCGTCGGAATCGTGCCTGCGGCCATTCCGATCAACAGGGCATTTACAGGTCGATCACTCGGAAACATAAAGGGCAAGACCATGAAGGCGTCATAATACATCCCGGTAAGTCGCGACGTGCTGTAGAGCGACTGGATGCCAGCTGAATCATTGACCGAAAGCGCGACGTTGCCGTTCTGGAGCCGGTATACCTGCGCGAATTGATAAGGCGTCTCTACCTCCTTGATCAATCCCCCCACAGGTTTCAATAATGCCGGCGCGCTTTGGCTGAGCAGCAGCGGTAACACCAGCACGACCGCGAACCTCGCACGACCCAGCATGTAGGTGCCAATCAGGATCAGAATTCCGGCAGAAATCCACAGCGTCTCACGGACGCCAAGATCGGGGATCAGCACAAACGCCGGCACAAAAGTTCCTACGATGCTTCCAAAGGTGGACCAAGAATAGAGCGATCCGGTGCGTTTGCCGGTACTGGCCTTGTCGTGTACCGCGAGGCGCACCGCGTAGGGAGAGATCGCACCAAGGGCCGCAACGGGCGGAACGAAGAGCAGCGCAGTAGCAAGAATCGATGAAATCA
>JAKASN010000471.1 GCA_021819025.1 Actinomycetes bacterium
TCTCTGCCCATCTACTTCGACTCGTCGGGGCAACTTCGCGCCCAGGCACCCTATGACCAACCTGTTGGACCCGGATTCTGGGAGCGTGGCGCGTGATCACCCAAACTGCGGACTGGTTTGACGAGCGACTCGGGATCGCCAAGTTCACGCGGAAGTCCCTCAATAAGATCTTCCCCGACCACTGGTCTTTCATGCTGGGTGAGATCGCGATGTACTCCTTCGTGATCTTGCTCTTTACCGGAGTCTTTCTTACCTTTTTCTTTGTCCCTTCGGCCAAAGACATCGTCTATCACGGCGCCTATGCTCCGGAGCGAGGACACACGGTATCTGAGGCTTATGCCTCCACCCTCGACCTCTCCTTTTCGGTTCGAGCCGGTCTGGTGATGCGACAGATGCACCACTGGGCGGCGAACGTCTTCATCGCGGCCATCGTGGTACACGTGTGCCGAATCTTTTTCACCGGAGCGTTTCGCAAGCCACGTGAGATCAACTGGATCATTGGAACCGGGCTTTTGGTGCTCGCCATCGTCAATGGCTTTTTGGGATATTCGCTTCCCGATGACCTCATCTCGGGAACCGGCATTCGCATCGCCTTTTCTATCGTGCTTTCGATTCCGGTGGTGGGAAGCTATCTCGCCTTCTTCCTCTTTGGGGGGAACTTCCCCGGCACTTCGATCATCCCCCGCTTTTATGTGCTGCATATTCTGATTATTCCCGCGCTCATCGCGGGCTTGTTGGGTGCCCATCTCGCCATCATGTGGCATCAAAAGCACACCCAGTTCAAGGGCAAAGGCAAGACCAACCGCAACGTGGTTGGGGTGGTGATGTGGCCGGCTTACGCCTATCAGGCGGGAGGGTTCTTCTTCTTGGTTTCCGCGGTGATCGCGGCACTGGGGGGGCTGGTGCAGATCAACCCGATCTGGCTCTATGGGCAATACGTCCCCTATCGAGTCTCTTATGCAGTGCAGCCGGACTGGTACATGGGCTGGCTCGATGGCGCCTTGCGGCTCATGCCGAGTTGGGAGATCGTGGGCTTTGGCCATATGATTCCCACGGTCTTTTTCCCCGCCATTCTGCTTCCGGGAATTACCTTTACTGTCCTTGGACTGTGGCCCTTCATCGAGAAGAAGATCACCAAGGACAACGAGGAGCATCACCTCCTGGACAATCCCCGTGACGTTCCGTGGCGAACGTCGGTGGGAGTTGGGGTACTGGCGTTTTATGTGGTGCTCTTTTTCGCTTCTTCCACCGATGTTTTAGCCAATAGCTTCTCGATCTCTTTGAACTTTGTGCTTTGGGCGTTTCGAGTGCTGGTCTTCGTGGTCCCGCCCATTGCGGCTTTCATCACCTACAAGATTTGCGCCGAAGCTGCCGCAGTGCCCGAGACCGGCAAGCGCAAGCGGGCGAACGTGGTGATGCGCAGTGCCGAGGGCGAGTTTTACACCGAGGTGAGCGAGCCGCGCTCGATCACCCATGAGGAGCAACCAGAAGAGCTTGCCGAAGAGGTCCACTATCACGACCTCAAAGAGCACCCCGATCAGGTCGTGGCGGTTTCTGCGAGTGTGGGCGCGGCGACGAATGTGAGCGCGGCGACCCCGAGCGAGCTCGGTCCGCTTCGCTCCGGCGGCAGCGGCGTGTATCAGATACCCCGCGAGGGTCGGGGAGGCGGAGGGTTCTTCAATCCCAAGGGACGCGGGACGCGTCGCCACCGCGATGGGTGAGAGATGGGGCGCGGAGCAATGTTGACCTTTAGCACTTCGGTGTTCAAGGCGAGTTATGGGCCTTGCCAAAGAGGGAATTGTAAGTAGGGAACTGGTTTTTACTGTGAAGCTAAAAGAATCGAAACCACCGGTGGGCGAAGCTAGGGTCGACAACGCTGTGACGAAGCGGCGCCGCTTGTGGTGGAAGGCGCCAGCAGGAGCGTTGCTGGGCGCCCTGAGCCTCTCGGCGTGCAATGCCAACTTTGGAGCCTTTAGAGGGGCCACCACCCAGGGACACGACATCTTTCATCTCTATCAGGAGATGATCTATATGGCGATCGGGGTCGCCGTCGTCACTTTTGGCGCGCTGTTCTTTGTCTTGCTGCGCTTCCGAGGGCGAGGCGACAAAACCGGAGTACCTCGGCAGCGTCACGCCAATATGAAGATCGAAGTGATCTACACCGTGGTGCCGGCGCTAATCGTGGCTTTGATCTTCTTTCTCAGCGTCAAGGTGGAGAACAAGGTTACTGCGGTCTCCGCTACGCCCAACTTGCGGATCACCGTGACGGCTTTTCAGTGGGGATGGCGCTTTACTTATCCCAACGGGGTGAGCATTGTCAGCCAGGGTGCCAACTATCCCCAAATGGTGCTGCCCGTGGATGAGACCACTACCGTCAAGCTGGTCTCTCAAGACGTGGTACACGGCTTCTACATTCCCAAGTTTGACTTTTCCAGGTACGCACTTCCCGGCTTTACCAACTACTTCGACCTGACTCCCAATACCGTGGGGACTTTCGTGGGCAGATGTTCGCAACTTTGCGGTCTCTACCATGCCGAGATGCTCTTTAGCGTGCGGGTCGTTTCGCCGTCGCAGTTCCAAGCCTGGCTAACTTCGCAACCAAAGGTGGGCATAGCATGACAATCGCTGTAGAAAGAGTTTCTCATACTCCCGCCGAAGGGGGAGATCACGGCCACGATGGGCCGCGCGGCTTCTACCAGTGGCTCACCTCCACCGACCACAAGGTGATTGGCAAGAGCTACATGTACACCTCGCTGGTCTTTTTGCTCATTGCGGGCTCGATGGCGATGATTATTCGAGCTCAGCTCATGAGCCCTAATGGACACATCGTG
>JAKASN010000472.1 GCA_021819025.1 Actinomycetes bacterium
CGAAGCAGTCCGCTGAAGTCGATGCGATCACTCCCTGACGCAACCTTTCGTTGTTTCATCGTCTCTATAGCGATTGCGGCGTTAGCGCGAGATGCGAGACGGCGCTCTTGGAAGTCACCTGGGCTTTGCGCGAATGCCGTCAACATTTCGCCATGGCATGTGACGGTGCCGCAAGGTTCCGCCTTTCAGGATATTGGGTGCCGAAGTGTCGCACGGTGGTAGGTTGATTTGTCCTGCGCCACGTTCTCCGCCGCTGCGACATTAGAACAAGGTTCTGCTCTCTTTGCCGACGTGCCTCACTAAGTCAATTCGATTTGGTTGGACGAGGGTGTATTCGGTTACCGTTCCGGGATTACGGAGAGTGGGTGGTTTGACCTAGCTGCTGAAGCCAATGCCGAGGCAAGCTCAGGTACTTGAAGTTTTGATCTACGGGTGACTACGCGGTAGTCGAGGAGAGCTTTCTCGTGACCGCAGCTCTCTGATCGATTAATCTGTACGGTTGCCTGACAACCTGACAGATATGTGATATCTTACAATTTGGGTAGTACTTGCCAGCGATCGGGATTTTCTTTGGGGTATTCATCTATCGCTGGATGCAATGGGAGGGAGACGTTCTTTATGATGCAGTCATATCGTGCATTTGATTTCTTGAGGAGGAGTGCGCGCATTAGGTGGCGATATCAGCCGACAAGGCGGAGAGCCTCGAGTATTGGAATGCTGGCTATTTTTACGGCCACCGTCTCGTTGGCTCTCGCCGCATGTGGATCCACAAGCTCAAGTTCGGCGACCACGTCAGGGCCGAGCACAACGGTGAAATCTACTGCGCCAGCGACCTTGATTATTGATCAGGCAAACTCGCCCGCCACCCTTGACCCTGCGTTGCAGTATGACACCGATAGCTATGTGGTTTACAGGAATATCTTTGATCAGTTGATAAGACGCGATCCAACGACCTTGAAGATCATTCCGTGGGTGGCGACATCTTGGAGCCAGACTAATCCCACGACCTGGGTATTCCATATCCGTAACGGCATAAAGTTCAGCAACGGAAGTCCCTTGACGGGAGCTGATGTCGCGTTCAGCCTCAATCGAATTTTGAACCCTTCTTTTGCTAGCCCGCAATTTGCCAACTTCAGCGTTGTAAAGAGCGCGACGGCGTCGGGCCAGACCGTTACCATTACCACAACGTCGCCATCCCCGACGTTGCTTACGTACTTGACTACCCTGAGCATCGTCCCAGAGCAGTATGTTACCCAAGTTGGAAATCAGGCATTCAACCTGCACCCAATCGGTTCAGGGCCGTATGTGCTATCGAGTTGGATCCAAGGGAGCGAAGTGCTCCTAAAGGCCAACAACAGCTACTGGGCGGGGAAGCCACCGTATCCTGATGTAGAGTTCCGCACGGTTCCGTCTGCGGCGAGCAGAGTTGCGGATCTTCAGTCGGGAGCCGCCGACATAGCTCTTGAACTTGGGCCAGACAATGCGACGCAGCTCAAGGGGAGTGCGGGCCTAAAAGTCATCGCAGTGCCGACCGAGCGAATTGCCGATCTATACATGAATAGCCTCACGGGTCCGACCGCTTCGCTCCAGGTCAGAGAGGCAATTGCTTATGCGATTGATTATCCGTCGATCATAGATAACCTTGAGCAGGGGTATGCCAAGCCGGTCAAAGAAGTTCTGACGCCGGCATCTTTTGGCTATACCAATACCGTGCCGGGTTTCCAGTACGATCCGGCGAAGGCAAAGCAGCTTCTTGCTGCCGCTAACGATCCGCATCCAAATCTGGTCTTTCCAACCTCGCCATCGTTCTCAAGTGCGGTTGTCCAGGCAATACAGGCGAACCTGGAGGCGGTTGGCTTCAACGTTCAAATCGTTACTACCAATCAGCCGACGTTCCTAAAGGATATTCAGTCGCCGACCCATAACTGGGGAAGCATTCGGTACGGAATCTGGTCCTGCTCGTGCCTGGATGCGGATGGAACGATTTATCCGCTATTTCATACGGGTTCTATCTGGAGCAGCTATTCAAATCCAGCGTTCGACCAGTTGGTGAACAATGCCCGTACCACATTGAATACTGCCCAGCGCAAGGCGGATTATCAGCAGGCATTCGCGATACTCCAAAAGGATGTGCCCGCGGTGGGCCTTTGGCAGTACTACGCGATCGATGGCGTGAAGAGCAATATCAGTTGGAATCCCGGACCCCAAGAAACGTTTTTCATACCTGAAATCAAGTGGATCGGATAAAAGACCATCCGCAGGCAAGCAGAGCAAAGAATGTCTGCTGACTGACGCCGTGCTTAGGGGGCCATCTGTTAGTTGGCTGGCCCCCTAACATCGCACTTGAAGATCACAGTGCGGTGGGCTGTCGGTGGCGGTAGGTACGCCAAGGCCTGGTCCGCCGGGTTCGAAGAAAAAGTACCTCCGGGGCGGGAATTGAATAATTGGTTGGTGGGTGTCCAAGGTTAGTGGGGGCGTTTGCTGGATGAAACCTTTAGATGACAGTTGGGGTGAGCCTCTATTGACCGCCAGCCCCGATGCGGCTGCTGCATTTGATGGAGGTGTGGGAGCGCTGGCCACACTGGACGGAGATCCCGTAAGCTTTGCTGAGAAGGCTACAGCTGAGGATCCGGAATTTGTCCTTGCCAAGTGTCTCTCCGCGCAGGCGATGCTTTATCCCATGACGCGTCGATCAAGGCGGGATGCCAGAGACCTACTAGAAGGTTTGTCCGAAAGCGGTGATCGCGTAGATTTTCGTACGCGCTGCCATCTAAGTGCGGCATTGGCGTGGGCCGATGGCGATATTCGCGGTGCCATCGGCCATTT
>JAKASN010000473.1 GCA_021819025.1 Actinomycetes bacterium
CCCGGGGGAATTTCATGGTCGCACCCTGGACAGCGATAGGGCTTGGATGCCTGGTAAGGCTGGATCTTGTGGCAGTGCGCCACTTGATTACTTGAGGGATCGACAATGCGGACGTCCAAGCTCGAAAGGGCGGTTCTGTTGCGATGCGGCTGCTGGGGTTTCACGTGGCGCCTTGCTCATAGCTGTGATTGGGTGCCCAATTACTGTATCGGCCCAAATCGTCATCGAAGCGCAACTAGCTTAGTTGGCATGGAAACTCTCTTGGTGACCCGCACTCCAGATGGAGTAGTGGAGGTCATTCTCAATCGTCCCGAGAAGAAAAATGCCGTGAACCACACCATGTGGAATGAGCTCTCTGCGGTGCTCGCGAGCATTGAAGGTGATGCATCGGCGCGGGTTGTGGTTCTCACTGGCGCAGGGGGAGCCTTTTGCTCTGGTGCAGATCTCTCCGGTGACGATCTCGTCGAAGGTGACTGGCTGAGCCGGATGCGCAAGATCAACCAAGTCGCCCTCAGCCTTCATCAACTCTCCAAAGTGACCATTGCCAAGGTCACTGGAATTGCCGCAGGCGCGGGCTGCAACATGGCCTTCGGGTGTGACCTAGTGATCGCCTCCGCGAGTGCGCGCTTTAGCGAGATCTTCGTGAAGCGCGGCCTCTCAGTGGACTTTGGGGGATCATACCTGCTGCCTCGGCTTGTGGGCATGCACCGCGCCAAAGAGCTTGCGCTCTTTGGCGAGATCATCGACGCCGAAGTTGCCAGGGAGTTGGGGATCGTCAACCGGGTGGTCGCCGACGATGCCATCGACGCTTTTACCAATGATTGGGCCACTCGCCTCGCCGGCGGGCCGCCGATCGCGATGTCATTGACCAAAGCGATGCTCAATGACTCCTTCGGGCGCACCATGCCCGAAGCCCTGGAGGCGGAGGCGCTCTCTCAAACGATCAATTTTCATACCGCCGACACCGCCGAAGCGATCGCCGCCTTTCGCGAGAAGAGGCCGCCCCGTTTCCTAGGCAGATGAGTCTCGTATCACCTGCACCCTAGCTGCGAAACTCGCGCGAAATGTTTCTCGCGATCACGGTACGGAGGATCTCGTTGGTCCCTTCTCCGATGGCAAGTAGCGGCGCATCTCGATAGAGGCGTTCGACGTCGAACTCCTGGGAATATCCGTATCCTCCGTGGACGCGCATCGCCTCAAGTGCTGATCGCAACGCCACTTCTGAGGCGAAGAGCTTTGCCATTCCGGTCTCGGTGTCGGCGCGCCCGAGCTTGTCGTGTTGGCTAGCCGCCCAATAGGTCATCAAGCGCGCCGCTTGGATCTCCGTGGCCATGTCGGCGATCTTCTCTTGGATGAGCTGAAACTGCACGATCTTTTCGCCAAAAGCTTCTCGGTGGTGGGCGTAGGCCAGCGCGGCTTCGAGAGCACCTTGAGAGAGCCCGACGCCACGAGCGGCGATATTGATCCGGCCCAACTGCAGGGCCCAAAGAGCTTGCTGGAGGCCCTGACCCTCTTGCCCCCCAAGGAGGGCGTCCGCAGGCACCTCGACCCCGGAGAGAACCACCTCACAAGTCTCGGGTCCTCGGTAGCCAAGCTTGGGGAGATCTTTTGTCACCTCAAGTCCGGTGCGCGGCGTCTCGATCAGCAAGATCGACATTCCTCGGTGGCGTGGAGTCGCTTGGGGATCAGTCTTGACAAGTACCGGAAGGGGATTCGCATGCCGGGCGTTGGTAATCCACAATTTCGTGCCGTCGACGTGATATCCGCTTTCGGTGCGAGTCGCGCGAGTGGTGATGGCCTGCAGGTCGGAGCCGGCATCGGGCTCGCTGAGTGCCATCGCGGTCCTGCGCTCGCCTCTCGCGAGTGCGGGGAGGAACTTCTCCCGCTGGGACTCGGTGCCGAACTTGGCAATCATTGCACAAGCTATGGTGTGGGTACCCAAAATTCCCGCGAGCCCCATCCAAGCGCGAGAGATCTCTTCGAACACCAGCGCCATGGAGATGCTGTCGAGTTCGAGTCCCTCGTAAGCGCTGGGAATGCAAAGGCCGAAGAGTCCCATTGCGGCCATTTCGCTTACGAGATCGCTCGGGTAGATCCCGTTTTGCTCAAGGTGGTGAACTTGAGGCTTGACGCTCCTTTGCACGAAGTCCCGCAGCGTGGAACGGAACATCTCCTGGGATTCACTAAGTTCGAAGTCCAACTCTCATCCTTTGGCTCAATCGCGCTGCTACCATCGGGAGGTGCCGCAAAGCTCTCGCGGGCTGAACCCTGTCAATGCGGCGTTTCTCGCTCCCAGCCACTTTTGCGCTCTCTCTGTGATGCTAACTGCGCCGCCGCGGGTGAGCAACTCTGCAAGATCCATCAATTGGCGAGAAGTGCGCCACTTCGCAGAAGCTGTGGCGCTGCCAAGATGAGCTAACGCCTTGGTTGGATCGGAGATCGTCTTATGATCTGGGGCGACGTGCTTTGAGGTGAGTCATCATGGCCCAGGGCGGATTACCCACCCGCCGCGGCCCCACTTGGGCTGGGATCGCCCAGGCGCGTCGTGGTATCGGGAGATTGATCTGGCCCCCCTTGGCGGATCTGCAAAAGCTTCGCCCCATTGGCATCATCCACAGCGCCAAGAGCGAGCGATCCGCCTTGGATAGCTCGGGCAAGAAACGCCAAGTTGTCGCGATGGCTGCGCCCGAAGGGACTTAGGGCGATATTGTCGGCTTTTGCAAAATGCTCGGGGAGCTTATCGAGGAGGTCGTCGGGGACGCGATGGTGTGAAAGCAACATCGTCCAGGAGTAACACGGCGATGATGCCAAGAGTTGCTC
>JAKASN010000474.1 GCA_021819025.1 Actinomycetes bacterium
GAGGCCATCGGTGTCGGGAAGATAGAGGTCGAGAAGGACCAAGTCGGGCTGGAGGTCCCGCACTGCGGCGATGGCCATGGCGCCGGTATTGGCAAAGCCGCAAGTCTCAAAGCCAGCAAGCTTATCTACGTACGCCCCATGGAGCTGCGCGACGCGAAAGTCGTCGTCGACAATTAAAGTGCGGATGCGAGTGGTTTCGTGCGAAGCGCCATTGTTATTATCACTTACCGAGCCCATGGGTCCTCCTTTAGGTGCTCGCCCCCGAGAAAACCTCCCCGTCGTCCCCCAAGGCGGCTATCTCGGTGCGCTCATCGAAGTCAAGTTCAATGACGCCAGGTAGTTCAATGCTAAAGGAGGCACCGGGACGGTTGCTAACTTTGATCACCCCATTGTACTTAGCGACAATTTGGGAGATCAACGCCAGGCCGAGGCCGCGTCGATATCCCCCCGCGGAAACTTTGGTGGAAAAACCATCGGTAAAGATCGAGGGAAGAATCTCCGCATCGATCCCTCCCCCGCTATCGGTTACCTCGATATAAAGATCCTCATTTGAGCTCCGCAGAGTTAGCTCGATCCACATCGGCGCGGGATGGCACGCCGCCGGGGAGTCCGCCTTGAAAGCTTCCAGAACTGCATCGAGGGCGTTATCGATGAGATTACCAATCACGGTAAGAATGTCAAGGGGGTTACGCAATGATCCAAGAAGGGCAGATTCCTCGCTAAGGAGTAGCTCCACGCCCTTTTCCGATGCCACCGCTCCTTTGGCGAGAATGAGAGCTTTGAGCATCTGATCGGAAATGCTCTCCACCCGCTCATGGACGTTTCCACGCCGCGAGGAGACGTTGATGGCAAAGGAGATCGCCTCTTCGACTTCGCCAAGTTCGATGAGACCCACGATGGTGTGGATCTTGTTGGAAAATTCGTGAGCTTGTGCTCGCAGAGCTTCGGTCATACCCACCATGCCATCGAGTTCGCGCATCAGGCCCTCCCATTCGGTTCGGTCCTGAATGGTGATGACATGTCCCAGGTTCATCCCTTCTCGCTCGATCCCCAGCCGCGAGATGGAAAGGATGCTCCTTCCTACCACCACGGGAAGATCCCTACCGGGGATCTCGCCCACGAGAACTTGGCGAAGCCGTTTTCCTCGCACCACGTGGCGAAGCGGTCGGTCGATGGAGTTCTCCGGCAAGCCGAGGAGACGTCGAGCCTCTGAGTTAAAAAAGCGCACCCTTCCGTCGTGATCACAGCCAATCACCCCTTCGGAAATGCCTTTCAGGAGAGCCTCCTGCTCTTGGAGAAGGCTGCGCAACTCTGCGGTGGAAAGGCCAAAGGTCTCCTTGCGAGTTTGCAGGAGCAGTCTCCCCAGACCCAAAGCGAGGAGAATGAATACCGCTGCGGGAAGCCAGAAGCTATCGCGAAGTGAGCGGGCCGCGAGGGTCCAGTAGGAGTCGTTCGACTTGGCGATTTCGATAGTGGCGAGCGGGATGGCCTTGGCTCCCTTGGGGATGACATAGCCAAAGGCTTTGGAGTTGCGCGATGAAACGTAGGAGACGCAAAAGCTATCGTGCGCGACGGGCTGCTGGTAGCGCGGGATGCGAACCGCACCGGGAATGACATCCACCGAGGACCCACTGGCAAGATGGGTCACGGGGGGAGCCGAAGCGTTGGGGAGGGGACTGATAGTTTCGCCTGCGGTGGTGGTATTGAAATAGGCGGGGAGCACCACAATGGTGACCCTCAGCACACTACAGATATTACGCAGCGCCGCCGCTGCGGCCGAGGACACCGTTACCTTGGTCCCATCGGTAGCCACGCCTCCTAGGATCCGCGGCACTCGCACAATGAGGTCGCCGGCACTTTGAACCTCGGTGGCGACAGCCTTGGACTGAGAAGAGACGCTCTGAGAAGTCGAGGAAAACGTTGCCGCAGCGACGACGAGAATCGTCAGCACCGCTGCGCTGGTAAGCAGTTGAATCGTCGAGCGTCTAGTTGAGCGGGTGCCCTCAAGCAATGTGACGCACCCCCGCGAAAAGCTCTAAAAGCAAATTTACCCCACCAGCACCAGCGTATCAAATTATCTCCCTCGAGAGGCATCCACCTACCCAGCCAAGGCTCCCCAAGGGCCCCGTCGGCGGGCATCCGATCCTCTTGGAAGATGCGCAAGCGGCGCCCGCGCTCGCGCTATGGCCCAGATACCATAGCTGTGGAGCTAGCATTCCCGCCGCGGCGCGCGGAGACGCCCCATCGCGATACCCGCGCCAAAAATGGCGCCCGCCCCCGCTATCTCCCCTCGTGTCACGGCGCAAACGCGCCCGAGACAACACGCGTCAATACTTTCCTTGCACCGAAAAGATCTCGCGAGGATTCTCTACCATCATGGTATGTATCTGGGCCTCGGTGACCCCTTTGGCGAGCAAAGCGGGAATCACGTCCCCGGTGATATGGAGGTAGTTCCAGCGCGGAGTGGCCACCGCGAGAGCCGCGTCGTCGAGCCAGTCGTTGTGGCATGCCGCGTCGTGGGAGAGAACCATCTTGTTGGCATAACCTTTGGCGCACATTCTCGCGACGGTATCGACACGATCTTCAAAAGAGAGGAGCAGATCGATGCCGAAGCGATCCATGCCGATATAAGAGCCGTTGCCAATCAGCTCTTCGAGGTAGTCAGTGTCAGTGGTGTCGCCAGAGTGGCCGATGACTACCCTGGTGAGGTCGACTCCCTCCTCCCTGAAGATCCGCTGTTGGACGAGTCCCACTTTGGAATGGGCGAAGGTGTGGGTCGAGATCGGCACCCCGGTGAGAAGGTGAGCTTTGGCCACCG
>JAKASN010000475.1 GCA_021819025.1 Actinomycetes bacterium
TTGGGCATACAACTTTCAGCTTCGTCGGGCATCGCCGCCGCTGGTACATCCTCTCGAGCATCGTCATCTTGGTGGGCATGGCGGCTCTGGGGATTAGGGGACTCAACTTCGGCATCGAATTCAAGGGCGGGACCTCCTGGGAAATTACCAACAGCGCCCTTACGGTGAATCAAGCGCGCGCGGTGGTGTCCTCGCTAGGAATTAAGCAAGCAACGGTTGTCTCTTTGGGATCGGGCACCAGTACCTCTATCGAAGTGCAAGCCGACTTATCCAGCTATTCCGCCCAGGTCAAGGCAAATCTCGAGAACAAAGTTACTGACGCTCTTGCTTCAGCGGCTCGGACATCGCCCTCTAAGGTCTCGCTTAACGACGTTGGCCCCACATGGGGGGGCGAGATTACCTCCAAAGCGCTGCGAGCTTTAGCGGGATTCCTCGTTGCCATCACGCTCTATATCACCTTGCGTTTTGAGCTGAGGATGGCGGCGGCTGCGCTAATAGCTGTGGTGCACGATGTTCTCGTCACGGTAGGTATCTACGCCCTGGTGGGGTTCCAAGTTACCCCGGCGACGGTGATCGCCTTGTTGACGATCCTCGGCTATTCGCTTTATGACACCATCGTGGTATTCGACCGGGTGCAGGAAAATGTCAAAGCTCAGGTAAACACCGGCAAGATGACCTATTCCGATGCTGTCGACGCTTCGATGAACCAAGTTCTGATGCGATCGATGAACACCTCAATCGTGGCGATTATCCCGATACTTTCGGTACTTTTGATTGGGGCGGAGATCCTCGGAGCCACAACTCTGCAGCAATTTGGCTTGGCGCTCTTTATTGGCCTCACCACCGGCGCATACTCCTCACTGTTCATCGCCTCGCCGATACTCGCGCAGCTAAAAGAGCGCGAGCCGCGCTACCGCTCGCTTGCCGCGCGCCTCTCCAAGGGCTCCACCAGTGTGATCGCGCCCAAGAAAGCTCGCTCTGAAAGCGAAGCATTTCTCGGAGCAGGAGCTACCCCGCAGGCGTCTGGGTTGGCCGATTCTGCAGCTGAGGACGGTTTCGTGGCTGAGACCGACGGCGACGAACTCGGTAAAAGCCCGAAGGTTGCGCGCCCGAAATTGGTAGAACCGGGATATCGCTCTACCTCGAACCGATCCAAGAAGAGTCGCTCCAAGAGACGATATTAACCATGGTCTCCGCTCACGCCGCCAAGGCGGTCGAATCGGTGTAATTTGTATATATGGTACCGGGAATTTCAGTGGGATACGAGTCATCGCTCCTTGATAGACTGGTGCGCTCTTTTTCCGATCGCCATCCCGGTGCTCCCACTGGGCTGATCGAGTCGGCCTTCATCGCCTCGGTTGCCGCCCATGAGGGCCAATTTCGGCACTCTGGCGAGCCCTATGTCACGCATCCCATTGCCGTTGCGCAGATAGTCGCCGATTTAGGGGTCGACGAGACGACCATCGCGGCGGCGCTTTTGCACGATACCGTGGAAGATACCACTACTCGCTTGTCGGATGTCGCCAAGCGCTTCAGCCCTGACGTCGCTCTCATCGTCGATGGGGTTACCAAGCTGGATCGCTTGAGTTTCGACTCCAAGGAGGCCCAACAAGCGGCAACGGTGCGCAAGATGCTCATTGCGATGGCCAAGGACCCGCGAGTCCTCATTATCAAGCTCGCGGATCGGCTCCATAATATGCGTACCCTTGCTGTGCTTCCCGAGTGGAAGCAGCGCCGCATCGCCCAGGAGACTATCGATATCTACGCTCCGCTTGCGCACCGTCTTGGCATTCAAGAGGTGCGCTGGCAGCTTGAAGATCTTGCTTTCGCGGTTTTGCACCCTAGGCGCTACGCCGAGATCGAGCAGATGGTGCAGATGCGCTCGCCCGAGCGAGAACACTCCCTAAGCGTGCTTCTTAAGACCGCGCGTGATCGCCTTGCAGAAGTTGGCATTACCGCCGATGTCCGTGGACGTCCCAAGCACCTCTGGTCAATCTATGAGAAGATGGTGGTGAAGACCAAAGAGTTCGATGATATCTACGACATCATTGGAATTCGCATCGTATGTGAGACGGAGAAGGACTGCTGGGCTGCCCTCGGAGTGGTCCACTCGCTTTGGAACCCGGTTTCGGGGCGTTTCAAAGACTATATCAACACTCCGAAGTTCAATCTCTACCAATCGCTGCATACTACCGTGGTCTCCCAAGGCGGGAATCCTCTCGAGGTGCAGATCCGTACAGTTGAGATGCACAAACGGGCAGAGTTTGGTATCGCTGCGCACTGGGGATACAAGGAAGGTTCGACGCAGTCGGAGATGGCGTGGCTGGGTCGAATTTTGGACTGGCAGCGTGATACGCCAGATCCGATCGAGTTCCTTGAGAACCTCAAGCTCGATCTCGAGATGGACGAGGTCTACGTCTTTACTCCCAAAGGCAAGGTGGTATCCTTACCCGCCAGAGCGACGCCCATTGACTTTGCCTACACGATTCACACCGAAGTTGGGCACCGCTGTATCGGGGCGAAAGTAAATGGTCGCCTCGTGCCGCTCGATTCTCAACTCAAGTCAGGCGACACCGTGGAGATCTTCACCTCCAAGGTAGAGACCGCCGGGCCTTCGCGCGATTGGCAGAACATCGTGGTGACCCCCCGTGCGAGGAATAAGATCCGCCAGTGGTTCTCACGCGAGCGCCGCGAGGACGCCATTGAGTCGGGCCGCGAGGATGTCATCAAAGTTCTTCGGCGAGAGGGACTCCCGGTTCAAAAGCTGCAGGGCGCCGATACGCTCGGCAAGCTTGCCGCCTCGATGGGCTATACC
>JAKASN010000476.1 GCA_021819025.1 Actinomycetes bacterium
CCGGTCTCCCGCTCCACGGGGAGCTCCTGGAGCTCCTCCTGGGGTACGCCCGGTGTTATAGGGCTGGCGCGCTTGGTACTCTCCGGGAGCACCGCGGTTGACGCCTTGTCCGGCGGGACGCGGTGTGCGATCTGCGAAGTTGCCGCCTTGGCGAGCTTGAAAGTTGCCACGGTCTGTGCCAGCGGTTCTCTCACCGGCGCGATCCGCGAAGTTAGGTCGGGCTCCTCGATCGCCGAAACTTCTTTGGGTGCGATCTCCACCCCGAGGGGCGTTGGGATCGCTCTGATAGCGTTGCTGAGACCCGCCAGCGCGAGGCGCACCTGTGGCACCGGGCGGGGGGGGAATCGGCTTTCCCGACAGCGAGAGGGGGACGCGGGGTCGATTCGGCGCGCCACTCTGGGGACGGCGTTCGATCGGAGCGTCGTCGATGCTCGGCGCGGCGTCATGGGGAGCGTCACTGCGCGCCGCTGGGGGCCGGGCCTCGCGGCCCACGGGCTGCGGGGGGCGGTTGGCGTGCGACTCGGTGGATCGAAACACTCTTTGGTTGTTCTCCCGCGATCCCAGGCGTGAAGCGTCAGCGGGCCGTTCGGTGGAACTAGGCGCCTTCGAAGTGGTTCCCGCGTTGTGACGTTGTTCGGGCGCGGATGTGGCGGGGCGAGGCTCAACGGGGCGCTCGGCGAGGGGAGCCGCCTGCCGTGGGGCTTGAGCTGCGGGGGGTGCGGCTACTTCGGGGGCTCGGGCCGCTGGGGGTGCCGTGACTTGCGGCGCTTGGGCCGCCGGCGCCGCTGGCTCGACTGAGACAACCGGAGCGACAGGCGCTGAGGCCTGGACTTCGAGCGATGGAGATGCCACAGCGGCTTCGTTCGTCGGAGCCGCTGGCTCGTGATGCGATGAGCCGTGCGAGGAGCGCGTGTGTCCCTCGGCGGGCTCGTAGTTTCCGATTCCGTCACGCGCGATCTTGCGCCGGACTCTGTCGGCCTGTGCATCCTCAATGCTCGAGGAATGACTCTTGATTCCAATGCCCAAATCCAGGCACACGTCTAGTGCGCCCTTGTTTGACAACCCTAGCTCTTTGGCTAGTTCATAGACCCGGATCCGTTTGGCCAACTGCTACTTCAGCCCTCTCCTGACGAAAAAATAAATAAATTTGACATGCCTGTACCCGACGAAGTCACCAATTGTGTGCGGGCACAGTGTTGCGACACGCGGGCATAGCGCCGCTTCATACATCCTACATGCTTTTAGGTGCCGCCCAAATAGCTAATTATCACCCTCAGGCATTTGCAGTCGCACCGCATCGAACTTTACCCCGCGCTTGGCGAGCGCGGTCCCAACTTTATCTTCCCGAAAGCACCCAAAATTCGAGGCATGCACCCAGTATCCGCGACCATCGCCACCCCCCGGAGAGACCACCGCGCTCTTCACATGCAACACCACCAATTCTTGCCGGGGCGCTCGCACGCGACACACCACGCAGGTTCGTAAAAATCTCGTCCGGCTCACGAACTAGTCAGTTTCCCCTCCGAGATTCCCGAGCGCCGCTACTGCTCGGCGCTGGTCTCTTCGGCCGCGACATCCGCGGCCTCAGCTTCTGCCTCCACCTCGGCCTCATCATCGGCAACGTCTTCGGCCAAAGCTTGTGCAGCTTCCTCGGCGGCTTGAGCGGCTTCTTCGGCAGCTTGCTCGGCGTATGCCATCTCCTCTTCGGAGCGGATGTCGATGCGCCATCCGGTGAGGCGGGCCGCGAGCTTGGCGTTGAGACCCTCCTTGCCAATGGCCAGAGGCTGTTCCTGATAGTCAACGAGTACCAAGGCGGTACCGGTGTCCTCGTCGAGAATCACTTCGCGCACGTGCGCGGGCTGCAGCGCTCGCGCTACGAACTCCGCCGGCTCATCCGAATAGGCGATGATGTCGATACGCTCGCCTTTGAGCTCGGACATCACCATGCGCACCCGGGCGCCGCGAGGGCCTACGCATGCCCCGACTGGGTCGACGTTGGGATCGTTGGAGGCGACGGCGATCTTGGAGCGGATTCCTGGCTCGCGCGAAATCGCCTTGATCTCCACGATGCCACTGGCGATCTCAGGAACTTCTAGCTCAAAGAGCTTCTTCATCAAGCCGGGATGGCTGCGTGAGACCACGATCTGGGGTCCCTTGGAAGTACGGCGCACCTCGACGATGTAGGCCTTGACACGAGCACCATTGCCGTAACGCTCATTGGGGAGCTGCTCGGCGAGGGGAAGCAAAGCTTCGATCTTGCCGAGATTCAACAAGGTATAGCGGCTGTCGGCCTGCTGCACGATTCCGGTCACCACGTCACCTTCACGACCGGCGTACTCTTCGTACTTGAGGTCGCGTTCCGCGTCGCGAATACGCTGAAACATCACCTGCTTGGCGGTCTGTGCGGCGATGCGCCCGAAATCGGTGGGCGTGTCGTCCCACTCGCGGACGACATTGCCCTCTTCGTCAAGCTCCTGAGCCCAAACTTGAATATCGCCGGACTCCGGATCGATTGTAACTTCGGCCTCTTCAGCCGAGTCTGGTCGGCGCTTGTAGGCGGCCAGAAGTGCGTTGGCAAGCGACTCGAGAAGGGTATCTACCGATACGCCCTTCTCTCTCGCGATCGCTTGCAGAGGCTCCATAAAGTCGCCACCGAGCTTTGCCACTAGAATCATCCACCTTCCGAGTTCACTACCTAAATCAGGCTACAGGACTATTTTTTGGCGGGGTCCTTGCCGCTGTTGGTCTTTTTCTCAGCGCCGTGCCATTCGAAGATGGTACGGGCCCTCTCGATATCGGCAATTGCCACCATTCG
>JAKASN010000477.1 GCA_021819025.1 Actinomycetes bacterium
CCACCGCTGGAGCGAAAGACGCCCGAAGTCCAAACCGCGCCGAGGCTGAGCGTATCACGTGCTTTAGCAACACGCTCACATCCGCTGCCCTCACGGGATCTAGCGGCGCCACGGAGATCTCGAACTGGCCACCGGCATATTCAGGGTGAATTTGCTCAACTTCCACCCCGGCAATCTCCAACGAGTGGAGGATGTCGAGAAGATAATCCCCGAGTTCGACGATGCGTTCCAGCCCGTAGGCGGGTCCGTCGCAACCAGGGATAAATTCTTCGCCTTGGCCGTCGGAAACAATCCACTCGATTTCGAAGCTCGCTCGGGCAGACAAGCCCAAGGTGGAAAGCGCACCCACCATGCGTTCTGCAAAAGCGCGATGGCACAAGGGGTACTCGTTGCCGTCCTGGGTAAATCGCGTCACCGGGGCCCACGCCCATCCGGGTTCGCCTGCCACCAAGGCAAGAGACTCTAGCGCGGGAAAGAGACGGAGATCCCCGATGGGTCCCCCTGAATAGGGCGAGGCGGTAATGGAGTCGTCAAAGAGGAAAGCGTCGAAGACCGGCGACATGCCAACGCCGCGGTTGAGTGCCGCTTCCAACTTGGAAAAAGGTATCGCCTTGACCCTCGATAATCCCGAATTATCGACATACGAGAGGGCAATCGCCTTGACATCGCCCATTTCCAAGCTCCGATGCACTCCGTGCATGAGACCCTCGTTCTTGATCTTCAAGGCTTCTAACTCTTGGCCCAACGCGCCACCCCATATTCTCTCGCGCCGATTCAGCTTCTTCAACGACCGTAGTCCGCGCACAGCCTATTCATTATGGCAGTGCAGCATCAAACGAAGATCTTGACAGAAATGTAACAAAAATTACGACACATGAGGTCCATGAAAGTGATAAAACATTACTCAATCAGTTTTACACCAGTAAATTGCTTGAGCAGGGGGACGAATCATGACCGACGCCGCCGAACACAAACTTCGCAAGGGGCTATCGCTTTGGCAGGTAGTGGGGCTCTCGGTGGCGCTGATGGCGCCCTCGATGGCCGCCAATATCAACCCCCAAGGCGCAGCCAGTGCCGCGGGACGTGCGGTTCCACTCGCTTTCCTCTTCGCGGCGATCGGAGTCCTCTTCGTCGCTTACGTCTTTGTGCGGCTCACCCAGTACTTCAACCATTCCGGGTCAGTGTTTGGTTTCGTGGGCGCCACTTTGGGGCCCCGAGCTGGGGTGATCGCCGGATGGTCCCTAATGGGAACCTACATCTCCTACGCGCTGCTAACTTGTGTCGCGTCGGCGATATTTGCCTCAAGTCTGTTACAGAGCATTGGGATTTGGAGCAACCCGCCATTCTGGGCGCCGTACGCTCTTGGTGCGGTAGAGCTGGTCCTGATCTGGCTCATGGCCATCCGGCCGGCGAAAAACGCTACTCACTTTCTTCTCAGCGTCGAGGGAACCACTGTCGCGCTCATCCTACTCATCTCAGTTATTGTCCTTGTAAAGCTGGTGGGAGGACATGGCCCGCAAGGTCAGCACTTCACGATGAGTGTCTTCACTTTGGCTAAGGGAACAAGTTCGTCTTCTCTCTTTCTTGGGGTGGTTTTCGGCTTCTTGTCCTTTGCGGGATTCGAGGCGTCAGCCACACTGGGAGAAGAAGCCAAGAAACCGCGTCGCGACATACCTCGCGCTATCCTCGGCACGGCAATCTTCGGGGGCATCTACTTCGTTTTTGTCACCTCCATCGAGACGATGGGCTTCGGAACTTCGGCCAAAGAGGTTACGGCATTTGTCAATTCCGGGAGCCTCTTGGGAGACCTCGGCACGACATATGTGGCGTCATGGGTTGGAAACTTGATAACGCTCGGTACAGTTATCTCCGCTTTCGGCTGCTCCCTGGCTTCAACCGTGGGAGCGTCGCGGCTGCTTTTTGCGATAAACCGCGACGGAGTGGGAGTCAGCTCCTTGGCGAAGGTGTCGCCAAAGTACGACACTCCGGTACAAGCGACTTCCACCATCGTCACCGTCATCGCAGTAATCGCCGCCATCACCGCGATCGCCTTCGCCGCCAAGCCATTCGACGAATTCGCCTGGTTTGGGACCATCGGCACATTGATTATCCTGGTTGTCTACCTCTTGGCCACGCTCGGAGCAATCTATCTCCTCTTTGTCTCGGGCAAGGTTAAGGTACCGCAATGGGAGATCATCCTTCCGATAATCGCTATCGGGATCTTGGGATATACCATCTATCGGAACGTTGTTCCTTATCCCACGGGTGTCTTTGCCTGGATGCCTATTGCTTCGGGAGCGTGGATCCTCGTGGCGCTCGTCGCTGTGATTGCAGCCCCGGCGCTAGCCAAGCGAGCTGGCGAACGCCTCACTATGGAAGAAGGGCTTCTACCCATAGAGAGCGCCTATGACATTGCCGATTCCGTCGAGCCCTTGACGAATAAAGAGCCATCGAATTAATGGCCCTCATCCCCAGGGCGGGCACTGCGCTGGCGCTGGGGATATTCGTGTTGTCTGTTCGCAAAGATAAGCTTGAGATCGTCAGGAGGGTTTTTTGAGAAGGATCGGCATTTCCTACGAACTGTCGCTGCATAGTAAGTATGCCGTACACAAGGGTTACCCCGAGGCCATTGTTGCCCTTGGCGGCCTGCCCTTGATGTTTGCGAGCGCATCGGCAATACCTACGATGTCCGAGGAGCCCGAACTCTCCTTGGAGTCTTTGGCCAAGGAGATGGTGGGAAGCGTCGACGCGCTGTTGCTTACCGGTGGCTGGGATGTCGAGCCTCATTTCTATGGCCAAGAGCCCGGCGAGGAG
>JAKASN010000478.1 GCA_021819025.1 Actinomycetes bacterium
CGGATCGTCAGGGTCGAGGCCTCGAGGTCGCAATCACTTGATCGCAGCCCGCATATCTCTCCGCGCCTCACACCGGTGAGTGCTGCGAGGACGATCATTCTTTCGACACGAGGGTCCCGTCGGCGCGCTTCACCCAAGATCTCGGCCAAGACGTCTAGTTCAACCGAGTGGAACTTTTCGGCGATGACTCTTGGAGGCGAGGCGCGATCTGCCACATTGCGTTCAACCCATCCCCATTTGACGGCTTGAGCCAATGCGCGATGGATGGTTGCATGGATATGGTGGATGCTGCGGGCGCTCAAGTTGCCCGAGAGATCCGCGCAGAGTTCGTCGAGATGTCGAGCGGTCAAATCCGCGAGTGCAATATCACCGAGCGCTGGATTGATGCGATTGTCGATGTAGCTGATCCGGGATCCGATCGTGGTCGAGGAAAGCCCCTGCGATTCCTGGAACCCCAGCCATTCTTTCATGAGATAAGAGACGGTCGCCCGCGTTGCTGCGGTTCGCCCCTCTTCGACCTCGGTGAGCATCGAGTTGAGTTCGCGCTCGGCAACTCGACGCCCGCCGCGGACGTTGCGGCTGAGGAACTGGCCTTTGCCGGTGACGATGTCGCGCCCGGTGTACACCCGCAGTTTCCACCTGTGTGTGCCGTCGGATCCCAAGCCAAGGTCTAGGATTGATCCTCGCATGTCGTCACTATATCCGAAGTTGTCCCAAAGTTGTCCCGAAGGTAAGTTGGGAACTAGGATATAGGCCTTGTACAGGTAAGCCCCCGTAGCTCAGGGGATAGAGCAGTGGTTTCCTAAACCATGTGCGCAGGTCCGAGTCCTGCCGGGGGCACAGTGCCACTTAGGTGGTCGGTGCAAGTTGATAGTGCGTCTTGCGGGGTACCTTCGCGAGTCGGGCATGCAGATTATTCGAGCGCCTACTCGAACGACATCTCAATGTCCCAGTCGGAAATGGGGCCGAGAATCGCGGTAGGGGAGCCGGGCAGTCAAGCGAGGCACTTGAAATGTTTCACGGCACTTCAATCGTCGCGACCATGAATGCGCCGTGCCTGGGCGAGAGCATCGAACCTAAATGCTCTAGTGACGTTGCGAGCGGTTGTGCCCAGCGCAGGTATCCTGGCGAGAAAAGAGCAGAACGGATCGCGACTTTTCCGTAGGGTTCGATCAGCTTTTCGAGGTTGCGAGGATTGCGCAACGTCGCTCCCCGCCAGGGTTGTTCATAGATCTCTCGACGATGCGCGATTCCCCATGGGCTGTGTGGATTCAACGCGCCGATTGCGACGACCCCGCCACGGCGAGTAACTCTGAGAAGTTCTTCGAGCACTATCTCGCTGTCTGCTACGAACTCCAAGAGAGTATTCGCCAGGGTGATATCGAAGGATCGATCCGCGAAGGGCAAGGCAGCCGCGTCACATGCGATGCGTGCCGCGCACGACTTCTTCGACGCGGCCCTGAGCATCTCGATGTCCATGTCACACTCGAATACCGCGGCGCTTTGCTGGCGGAGAGCGATGGTGAAGCGTCCGGTGCCACTTCCAACGTCGAGAATATTCCGATCCTCGAGCGAGCCAAGGGCTTTTTCGACGAGGTCAGCTTCGATGGAGAAGGCGTATCTTCCCCACGGACTGTCAAACCAGCTGTCGTAGCTTTTTGCGTCGAAGCGCACGCTCATCTCCGTTCTCGCTCGCTTCAGCGACTAGGGAAGAATATTTACAGCTCTTGCTGCTACAACTATCACCGTGATCATCGACACCAGAGATTCCGCCGTCATAAGTAGCTTCGCCATCTGTGTGAGCGGCATAGTATCTGTTGGGCTAAAAGCCGTGGCATTTGTAAAGGCGACGTAAAGGTAGTCGATAAAGCCGGGACGCCATTCGCTGGAGGTAATTCTTTGATCGGTCATTTGAGGGAAGAGAAAGTCCGGGATGCGTTCGTGCTGGCCGCTTCGGGCCGCAGGGCCACCTTTGTCGACTTCCCAGAACCACAGACCAAAGACGATGACGTTAGTGAGCCAAACCGCGAGCGCTGCATAGACCAGCGCTTTTCCACTGGTGTTCTTCCCGCCTGCGAGCAAATGATGCACGAGCAGGACCACAGAAACTATGTTCGCCAGGTTTACGAGCGCGATTAGGCCAATAGCCATGATGCGAAGTTGTCGTGTTTCGTGGTGCTCGCGGTAGGGATTGGTGACCGTTAAAGGAATCAAGAGCGCTGCCTCAAGCGCAGGTATTAGCCAGCGCGGCCCAACGATCAGGCTCTGCGGCAGGATCAAATAGAGAATTAATGCACTAGCAATGGCGATGCTTGCGGGCCATCGTGGTTCGGCACGTCGTTTTGGCACACCGCCGGCTTCGGAGTTCACGTCGGTCCCCCCTTTTCATGGCTGTAGGGCATCTCCTCGCCAAACTAATGGCTCATGGGCTGCAAATGCAGGCACTTGAGGAATTTCGGGATCTTGGGGCGCAGGTATTGTCTGGTAAAGAGGTTCATGTGCCAGGCGATTGCACATTTTTTGCATTATTGTAGCTATGCGGTATGCAACACTGCAACGACGCAGCGCGTACGGGGGGCTTTGGCGGTGGGAGTTGGAAGGATACGTGAGCGGTTCGACCAATTCAGCTCCGAGTTGCTCAGCCAACTCGGTCCCGAAGTGTGCATTCGAGACGCGAGCGCCATGGCGAGCTATGGCAGCGACGCCCTTACGAGGTTTCGCCATGCTCCAGAGGCCTTGGTCCTAGCTCGAGGGCTCGACGATATTGTTGTTACTCTGCGCCTGTGTAATCGCCATGGAGTTCCCTTT
>JAKASN010000479.1 GCA_021819025.1 Actinomycetes bacterium
CCTAAGGATGGAGCGATCCCTGCGGTGGTAATACGCGGCATCTCGCCTAGCTACTTCCGCGAATCGTCGGTTGCAGGTGAAATCATACGACCGTATCAAGAGGATCTTTTCCGCTAAATATCCTCTCCAAGTGAGCCGCTACCTGCTACTTAGGAGCTGATTCCTCGTCAGCGCGTCGATTGCGTTTTGTGGCGTACTCTTCGGGGTGCTCCCGGTACCAGTCCATCAAATCGGCAACGCCAACTTCAAGCGAGGTGAACGGCTTCCAGCCCAGTTGAGTCGCGGCGCGTCCATTATCCAGCGAGGAACGGTCGATCTCTCCAGGACGGCGCGCCAACATCCTCGGTCGAAGAGTACATCCCGCAGCGTTGGCAATCTGCTCATATAGGTTGGCTATTGAGGTCTCTTTGCTGGTTCCCACATTTACCATCAAACCACCGCCGTTATCCATCGCCCTTACCAGCGCATCGGTAACGTCTAGCACGTTGACAAAGTCCCGCGTTTGAGTCCCGTCGCCAAAAATGGTACAGGGCCGGCCCGCCAGGCAGCGTTCCGCGAAGATCGAGATCACCCCCGCTTCAGCCGAGCCTTTTTGGCGAGGACCGTAAACATTTGCGAACACCAGTGCAGTGTATTCAAGGTCTCGACTCTTTCGGTAAACGTCGAGATAGTCCAATGCCGCACGCTTGGAGGCCCCGTATGGAGACATCGGTAGCAGCGGAGTGCTTTCCAAGAGCGGGAGCGTCTCGGCAGGGGGATCGCCGTAGATGGCTGCGGAAGCGGAAAAAATAACTTTTGAGGTACCGCCCGCCAGCGCAGCTTCGATGACGCGCAAGGTACCACCCAGGTTTACCGTAAGATCCTCAAAGGGATCCTCCATAGACTGCGCTACATCGGTCTTGGCCGCGAGATGAAAGATCACTACCGGCTTTCGCCGCTTGGCAAGTTGCACCAGCGCCGGCGACCTCACGTCCATTTGGTGAAACGACAATAAGCCCAGTCCGCGATTGCGCGCACTTGCTAAATTGGCGAGGCGTCCGGTAGAAAGATCGTCGACGACATCAACGCTCACGTCCATCGCTATGAGTTGGTCGACCAAGTGCGAGCCGATGAACCCAGCTCCACCGGTCACCATGACACGTTCGATCATTTGGGAATCTTCTCGCCGCTCAGGCTGACTCCGGCGCTGAGATCGCTCCCATCGGCAATCACGCAAAGGTCGTCGAGCACCGTCTCAGGTGGTATCACAACCTCGTTGCCGACTATTGACTCCATCACGTGGCTGTGGTGTGAGATTACCGCAGTAGCCATCACGATCGAGTGCATCACCAAAACTCCGCTCTCGATAACTACGCCAGGGCCCACCACTGAAGAGATCAAGCGCACATCGGGAGAAATCTGAGCCGTCGTAGCAACAAGAGAGCCATCGATCAGGTTATAACCTGCAGGTATGCCGCCCACCAGGCCCACATCGGCCGCCTCGGCAAGCCCCTGCGATGATCGTACTAGCACGGAGAGAAACTTCATGTTCGTGGCGTAAAAGTTGTCTATCGTTCCCGCATCGATCCAAAAGCCTTCGAATTGTGTCGCGTAAAGCGACCCAGATGCGACGAGATGGGGAAAGACTACCTTCTCAATCGATGAGCGCGAACCAACCGGAACCGAAGCCAGCGCATCTGGCTCCAGCACGTAGATTCCAGCGTTGATATAATTTGTCGGCGCAGACTCTCGTGGAGGCTTTTCGATAAAAGCCAGGACGCGACCGTCGTCGGCAGTGGGAACAACTCCAAATGCCGATGGATCCTCAACCGGAACCAATGCAATTGTGGCGAGTCCCGAATTTCGCTTATGGGACTCGACGAGTTTTGCAACGTCAAAGTCGCAAATGACGTCGCCGTTCACAACAAGATAAGTCTCCTCAATTGCCCCATAGTCGGCGGCAAACTTTATCCCACCAGCAGTATCAAGCGGTTCGGGTTCGACCGCATAAACAATTTCCACTCCGGCAACTCTGTTATTGGGGAAGGCAGCCAAAAAAACGTCGGGCATATACCCCATAGAGAGCACAACGCGGTCAACGCCAAACTTGGCAAGTCGGGCGACGACCCTCTCAAGCATCGTCACCCCAGCGATGGCAAGCATCTGCTTTGGAGTTTCGTGGGTAAGTGGGCGGAGCCTGGTGCCCATCCCCCCAACCAGAACAACAGCCTGCAAGTCGCCTCCTTCATCACCTTCGTTTTGGCAAAGGCGCCGTACCCGCGCCCAAATATCATACCCGACGCAATGCACCACGTACACGACGACTTGTACCAATTACACCACCGGTGGCTCCGAAGAGAGCTCCCGTGTCAACCAGTCCCCTCAACCAGTTTTGGTCGTCGTAGCGGTGGTGGGGGGAAGGGTGACGACGCTGGCATTTGTCGTGGTTGTCGTGGAAAGCGTCTGAGTCAATCCCAGATTGACCAGGGCCTTTGTCGAGTCTGGCTTGGGCAAAGTCGCGCCATTTTCTACCAGGCCGATGGAAATTAGCTCTTGGTCATTAAAGTGCAGATTAGCGGGATTTCCCGTGTAAATTTTGCCATTTGCCAACAGCGATGACCAAGTTTCGATTTTGATCGAAGCTGGCTTGCCGTGGCAAGTCTGACTAGAGGAAATAGAGGAGTGGCCCGGGTAATTAATTTTGCTGTTAGAAAGATAAAGTCCGCTGTAACCGAGAACAAACTTCCCAAGCGTCGCATTGGAACCTTCGTCGAGTTTGCTGCGCGGCTCTACGGTGATCAACCCGTTGCCAGTGGTGTAGAACGAA
>JAKASN010000005.1 GCA_021819025.1 Actinomycetes bacterium
TCGCTTAGCGAGGCTGCGGCGACCTGGATGGGGTATCGCTTCGACGTTGAAGTGGGGGTCGATGCCGTGGGAGCTTGTGTGGGGTCAAAAGAGTTCGTGGCGAGTTTGCCGCAATATCTCAAGCTGCGCGATCCCTCGCGCTCCACGGTGCTCTATCCCTCGGTCTCGTATCCCACCTATGCGATGGGAGCGACCCTCGCGGGCTGTGATGCGGTGGCGGTACCAGTTGGCAAAGATGGCGAGCTCGACTTTAGCGAGATCCCGCCCAGAGTGCTCGACGATACCCTGTGTTGCTGGGTCAATTCGCCCTCTAACCCCACCGGCAAAGTCTCCGGATATGACCAAGTGGTGGCCCTGGGCCGCGAGTATGGCTTTGTCGTGGTTTCCGACGAGTGCTACGTGGAATTCACCTGGAACTCATCCCCAGCCACGGTTCTTGAACTTGGTGCCCAGGGGGTTCTCGCGCTGCACTCGCTTTCCAAGCGTTCCAACTTTGCGGGAGGGAGAGTGGGGTTTTACGCTGGCGACCAGCATCTCGTCTCGTACCTCTCCGAGGTGCGCAAACACGCCGGCGCCATGGTGGCAGGACCGATGCAGATCATCGCCGCCGCGCTCTTGGGTGACCAGGAACACGTTGAGGCCCAGCGGGAGCTCTATCGACAGCGCCTTGAGATCTTGATTTCGATCGCCGCTGCGCTCGATTTCGACGTCGCGATGCCCGAGGGGGGATTTTACGTCTGGATCGACGGCGGGGACAAAGATGGATTTGAGTTGGCGAGACTTTTTGCCATGCGCACTGGCATCGTGGGAAGCCCCGGTGAGTTCTACGGCAGTTCTTCGAAGGACTTCCTGCGTATCGCGGCGGTGGCCCCGACATCCAAGCTCAGCGCCATTGCCGCTAGTTTGTTAGGGAATTAATACAGCCAAGCGAGCCAAGGGAAGTATGCAATGACGCTACAAGATGCCATCGAGGCCCTCTGGGCAAAGCGCGACGAGGTCGATCTTCGCGCCAAGGAGAACTTCACCACCATTGCCGAGGCGATAGACGGACTCGACCAAGGAGACTATCGCGTCGCTTACTACGACGCCGAGGGTTCCGTGGTGGTAAGTGAGTGGCTCAAGCGCGCCATCTTGTTGTTGTTTCGCGCTACCGAGGCAGAAGTGTCGGTCGCGGGACCCTTCGAGTATCGCGACAAGATACCTCTCAAGAGCGGTTACGAGGCTCTCGGGGTACGAGTGGTACCGGGAGCCTCGGCGCGCTGGGGGGCTTATCTCGCCCCAGGGGTCACCATGATGCCAAGCTATGTCAATATCGGAGCCCGCGTCGGGGGTGGAACCATGGTCGATACCTGGGCGACGGTGGGGTCATGCGCCCAGGTGGGCGAACGGGTGCACCTCGCCGGGGGCGTTGGAATCGGAGGGGTTCTCGAGCCCCCCCAAGCCGCGCCGGTCTTCATCGACGACGACGCCTTTATCGGATCTCGCGCCATGATCACCGAAGGAGCTCGGGTTGGTGCGGGCGCCGTGGTGGGCGCGGGAGTGATCCTCAACCCATCGATTCCGGTAATAGACACCGAGAGCGGCGAGGAGATTTCCCGGGGGATAGTGCCTCCTTGGTGTGTCGCGGTGGCCGGTTCGCGTGCCAAGACTTACCCGGGAGGGCAGTTCTATCTTCCTTGTGTGCTGGTGATCAAACGCCTCGAGGTTGGGGAGCGCCATGACAAGGTGGCCCTAAACGACTTTCTCCGCGATGCGGGAGTGGCGCTGTAGTGGAAGGCGGCTCTGTCGATCTCGTTGCCCAGACCAAAGAGCTGGTGGCAATTGCGTCGGTATCGCGCGACGAGACCGAGATCGCCGACTACATTTGGGCCCAACTTCGCGCCAACGCCGGCTTTGTCACCACCCGGGTCGCCAACAACATCATTGCCGTCGTACCTGGATATGACCCCGCCCATGGCGTGGTCATCGCTGGACATCTCGACACCGTGCCGCCGTCGCTGGCGACGCTTGCAGCCGAGGGGCCCGATGAAGTTATCGGGGTGGGTGCGGTGGACATGAAAGGTGGCTTGGCGGTGATGCTCGCTTTGGCGGCGTCTCGCCCCACGCAATCGGTCAAGCTGGTGTTCTACGCTTGTGAAGAGATCTCAAGAAGCCACTCCGGCCTTCTCGAGATCGAAAGAGCAGACCCCGGGCTTCTCGAGGGGAGCGCCGCGATTGTCATGGAGCCGACCGGAGGCTGGATCGAGGCAGGCTGTCAAGGCACCGCCAAGTTTCGCGTCACCGTGGGAGGACGCCGGGCCCACACTGCGCGACCCTGGATGGGTAGCAATGCCATTCACCGTGCCCACGGCGTCCTCGCTTGGTTGAGCTCCTATGAGCCGGCCGAATACAGCATCGACGGATGCCGCTACCGTGAAGCGCTCTCGGCGGTAAGCATCGCCGGCGGCATTGCGGGCAACGTGGTGCCCGAGGTGCTCAGCTTGGATATCAACTATCGCTTCGCCCCTCGTGGACGCGACCAAGAGGCTCTCAAAGAGCTCTCTGCCCAACTTGAAGCGCTTATCGATGCGTCCAGCGGAGATGCGGTTGAACTCATCGAGTGGGCGCCCTCGGCACCGCCGAGCCTCAGCAACCCCACCATCGCCACGCTGGTTGGCCTGGCCAAGGGTCAAGTGCGCGCCAAGCTCGGATGGACTGATGTGGCCTTTTTTTCAGAGCGGGCCATTCCAGCCTGCAACTTCGGACCCGGTGATCCGCTTATGGCACATAGCGAACTCGAAGTGGTCACCCGCGCGGAGCTTGACGAAGTCGCAGAGGCGATTTTGGCGTTATTTGCTACTAGCTGAGTCGTCGACTCAAGCGCAGCAGCTAGAACTCCCGTTGCAAGAAGACTACTTTGCCGTAGATCTCCACCTCAGTGGCGTCGAACTCCATGGGCTGGTAGTTGGGATTGGCCGGGTTGAGGGTGACGCGATTGCGCTGGTAGTCAAAGTCGAAACGCTTGATCGTCGCCTCTTGCTGGTCGAAGATTCCTGCCACGACAATCTCCCCTGAGTTTGCGGTGTTTTGGTGCTTTGCCACCACGATGTCGCGCTCAAGAATTCCGTCCCCGATCATGGAGTCGCCCTTGACACGTAAGGCAAAGAGTGTGCCTGGCGATCCCACGTGGCGGGGTACCGCCACCGAGTCGCCGGTGTAGTTCTCCGTGGCGAGGGTTCCTATCCCCGCGGCGACATCTCCGAGCAGAGGTACCGCTACGGTCTCGTCGGAGATGGAAAGTTCGTCACGGCCGGGAAGGTTAACCCTTAGGGCTCGCGGCTTGGAGGGATCGCGCTCAATAAAGCCCTGCTTTTGGAGCACACCAAGATGGAACTGCACCGAAGATGGGGAGGCGAGGCCACAAGCTTCACCGATCTCTCTAACCGAGGGAGGATACCCGCGCGACTTCTGTGTCCGGTCGATGAAGGCGAGGATGTCCCGACGCTTCTTGGTCAGCAGATCACTGGAAGCTGGTTGCATAGGCATTGCTTGCATATTATCAGGTAATTCTCGTTAGGCAGGCGAATTGTTCGAAAAAACCGAACGAACAAGCGTTCTATAAGATAGCATGAGTGTTCGAGAGACGGTTGAGGAGTGCACCATGAATCCAACGCTTGAGAGTTCCGCCAGTTCTAAAAGATTCCCATACCCGGTGTCGCCGCACAACGCGGCTCGGGTGACGAGGACGCCCCAGCTCAGGTTGGTAGCCGACTCTGAGGCATTTGCTAAGGTCGCGGTAGTCGATTCCCATTTCGGCACCCTTAGAGAGGATCGTTCTCGGCGTGCTACGCATTCGGTCAAGTCGGTAGCTTTCGTGGTGTCGACGCTTCTGATCGCAATTTTGGGGATCTTTTTCGTGAGCGTCAAAGACGCCCAGACTTCGCCGGGGCTGGTCTCCAATACTCTCTACACAGTTAGATCCGGCGATACCATCTGGTCAATAGCGACGCGCTTTGCCAACGGGGGAAACGTCTCCGCCCTTGAATACCGCCTCTTTGAAGAGACCGGCACCACGTCTTTGACTCCCGGAGAAAAGATCCGTATTCCTTAGCAGTTAGCGGCGACGTGTTTCCTCCCTGAGGAGCTTTGAGCCCCGTGTTTGTGACACTTCAAGGCGAGCAGGGGAGATACTCTTGGCAAGGCAATGGAGTTGTCGTGCTCTGTCTGAAGCCTTCGGCGTCGAGGATAATTGTGGCATCGATGGCTATCCTTTGGAGACTTTGCTGAGTCGAGCTGACCTGCAGAGCCTCAAGCGCTGGGTCTTCGTAGATGCCATATTTGGAGGGCGCAAAGGCGCGCAACGGCTTGCGATGGTGGCAAAGGGACCTCCCCGGGGGCGAAAGTCCTCAATAGGCCTGATGCTGGGGGCATTGGGCTAACCGCGCCCGCGCAAACGAGTGCTATGGCGCGAGGTAGTTTTCAGTTGCGGATTTCGCCGCTTCGGTAGGGCCTGAAGTCGCTGGTGTCAAAGCGGGCTCGCTTGGGCGCTTCGCCAAGGGGATCGAGAAGTCCGAGGAGGCGCCCCACTGCGTCAGGGGCGATGGGGCGTGAAAATAAGTAGCCTTGGCCAGTTTCGACCTCTTCATCCTTGAGACGCTGACGCTGGAGGTCAGTTTCGATGCCCTCCGCGACGGTTTCGAGCCCGAGAACTTTGCCGAGTTGGGCGAGAGTATGTATTAGCGCCATGGACTCTTGGGAATCTCCAACCTCTGATACGAAGGATCGGTCAATCTTGAGTACGTCAACTGGGAACTGGCGTAGATAGGCGAGCGAGGAGTAGCCGGTGCCGAAGTCGTCGATGGCAAGGCGGACCCCGAGCGACTTGAGCTGCTGGAGGCGTACCGCGACCATCTCGGCATCTCTCATGAGGACGGTCTCGGTCATTTCCAGGATGAGCAGTTCAGCTTCAAAGCCGCTCTCTTCAAGGGCGTCGCGGACGTCATCGAGGAGCTGGGGGACTTCGAGTTGTTTCCCCGAGACGTTGATGGCCACGCTGATGCGGTGTCCCTCAGCGCACCACGCTGCACCTTGTCGGCACGCTTGGTGCAGTATCTTGCGGCCCAGAGGTATGATAAGGCCAGTCTCTTCGAGTTCGTGGATGAAGCTTTCGGGCTCGATGACTCCCTTTTCGCGATGGTTCCAGCGCAGCAATGCTTCGACTCCGGTGATGGCGTTGCTCTCGAGGTTGAAGATGGGCTGGTACAAAAGGAAAAATTCGTCGCAGGCCAAGGCGATGTCCAACTCCACGCCGAGCATATGGCGGCTGGTGACCGCAGACTGCATTTCGGTGGCAAAGATCACCGCACGGCGCTTACCAGCGGCCTTGGCCCGATAGAGCGCGATGTCGGCATCGCGGAGTAGCTCTTCGGGCCTGGCGCGGTCACCCATGGCGATGCCGATGCTGGCATTCACGCGAAAGGTAGCGTCGCTTCCGGGGATCTCAAAGGGCGTGCTCAGTACGTCGAGGATGCGATCGGAGACGACTTCGATCCCAGCGTCAAGTGAGGGCCCCTCCACCAGGATGACGAACTCGTCGCCTCCGAGGCGCCCTACGGTGTCCTCTCCGCGGATGGTGCCCGCCAGCCTCGCCCCCACTGCGGCGAGCAGTGCATCGCCAGTGCGATGCCCCATGGTGTCGTTGACGCCTTTGAAGTCGTCGAGGTCCAAAAAGAGTACCGCACAAGAGAGGCCATGGCTTCTCGCGCGCGCCAGCATGTGCTCGATACGATCGAGTATCAATGCCCGGTTGGGCAGACCGGTGAGCGAGTCGTGCAGAGCCTGGTAGCGCAGTTCTTCGGTGCGAGTGCGGACCAGCTCTTCGGCCCTGGCGCGACCTGAACCGAGCAAATCGATGACCCCGGCTAAAAAGACGCTGAGTGCGATGCCGCCGAGGAGCAGCGCCAGCGCATCTCCGTCTCCAATGATGCTTGCGCTCGAGACGTACCCGTAGGTCTGAGTCCTCCAGCCTTGATGGAGGTTGGTGGTAACTAGATGCGATCCCTTCGGCGCATTGCCGTCGCTGATGGTGACATTTGAGGTGGGGGTGTGATAAACCAGCGACAATGCGATGCCGGGGTGGGAGTCCAGGATGCGACCCAGCATCACCTTCGGGTCGAGCACCACGTTCATCCATCCGATGAATGCTTTGCGTCGTGCCCCAACCGTCGCTGGGAGCGCTCCATTCGCGTAGATGGGATCGATGACCTCCACATAGGTCTTCTTGGCGATGGCGAACGGAGCGTAAGCGTAAATTGCCAAGTCCCGGGTGGTCTGGCTCACGGCGCCCAAGGCACCCGCGCAATAGTCGAGTCCGAGAGGCGGCGCGTCCTTGACAACCCGTGTTGCTTGGAGCTGAGCAAGGCAGTAGTAAGGCCGGGATCCCGAGGGAGTTACTCCCAGTCTTGGGCCCCCAGGCACTTCTGTGGCACCCCAAGTGGCGTGGCGCGCTTGAAATTGCGCCAGCTGCGCGCCTGGGACGACGGTCACCATCGCTGAGCTGATGATCTCCGGAAAGCGATCCAGCGCCCATATCGCGCGCACCCGCTGTGTAAATTGTGCTTCGCTGATTGATGGGTTGTCAGCGACAAACGCCGCAGCGCCGATGAGAAAGTCCTGTTCGCGTGCGATATTGAACGCGACGTTGGAGGTTATCTCGCCTGCGGTGGCTTGTAGCGCCCGCTGTGAAGTGGCGGCGTCGTTATTAGCGAGGCTCTGTGCGCCAAGAGATGAGACCACCACGCCCACAGCGACAACCAACGCAGCCACTGCGGTCCAGGCGTGAAACTTGCTCCTGATAGTGCTGAGCAAGGAGCTCACGCGGCTCACCTTCGCTCTCGAAATCCGCGCCATAGCGCCACCGGTGGCCACCTTTTCATTGATGCCAAAAAGAGTATTTTCGACGCAAAGTGCCCTGGGGTTGAGCGATAATACGCCCAACTGGCGCACCCCGCGAGCCCTTGATGCTCGGTTTTGCCCGCTTGCTTGGCTATTGCGGGTAGTTTCGGATACTCTTATGCCATCGGCTCGATATTCGCCGAGGCTAGAGGTGTGAAGGTATGCGTTGTCCGGGTTGCGGCGATCAGGAGAATCGCGTAGTCGACTCCCGGGTGATTGAGGATGGTCGTGCCATTCGCAGGCGCCGGGAGTGTTCGGTGTGCCTGCGGCGCTTTACCACCTTTGAGCGGATAGAAGAGTCACCCCTCATGGTGGAGAAGCGCTCCGGGGAGCGGGAACTCTTTGATCCCAGCAAGCTCTACGGCGGAATTGCTGCGGCGATGAAGAACCGCCCCATCACTGAGCTGGAGATACAAAAGGTGGTCAACGAGATCGAGGAGTCTTTGCGCTTGCACGGTAGTGAAGTTCGCAGCGCCGAGATTGGAGCACTGGTACTGCGCCACCTTCGCGAGATCGATAAGGTTGGCTATCTCCGTTTTGCCTCGGTGCACAAATACTTTGAGCACGCTGAAGATTTCGAGCGCGAGGTGGCGGATTTGCGCATTGACCCGGAATCTCCTTAGCGATAACCAATCGGGTGAGGGAGGGGCGAGGAATTCTCCTGAGCCGAGGGGGAGTAGCCTTAGAGGTGCTATCTCTTGAAAGGCACCCATTGACTTCGCGTAAAGTTTCAGAATCTGTTGAGGTGGGTGCGTCAGCGGCGACGGTCTTCGATCTCCTCGCCGATGTGCGCCAGCACGCCGCCTTTGACGGATCCGCCACGGTAAAAGGAACGATCGATGCTCCGCCGCGACTCTTTAAAGGCGCCAAGTTCCGCATGTCGATGCGCTTGATCGTGCCCTATCGGACCACCAACGAAGTCGTGGAGTTCGAAGAGGGGCGCCTCATCGCATGGCGCCACTTTGGCCATCACATCTGGCGCTACGAACTTGAGGATCTCGGGGATTCCAGGTGTCGAGTCACCGAGACCTTTGATTTTGAGGGTGCGCGCAGTCCGCTCGCCCTTGAGCTTGCCAATGCGCCTGCTCGCAACCGCAGCGCCATCAAGGCGACTCTGCTGAACCTGCAACTTCGATTCGGTGCCGAGTAGCCAAGCGCCTTCTCATGTGAGTCCCTAAGGGCGAGTTGGCTCGCCTACCTGATGGCTGGGAAGTTTTTGGGAGCTGGGACGAAGGAGAGGTTTACTTGGTCGTGCTCGCCTATTTGGCCTCGTGGTCACCGTGACGGTCTTTGGGGCTTGGGGCGCGAGCTGCACTCGGGGCCCAGCTGTGAGCTGGCGCTACCACGAGCACAGAAAAAAGACCCCCTAGCCCTAGGTGAGCTGCTTGGCGCCCTGGGGTAGGCCTGTTATGGGCGATTCCCGAGCTCAGGTGCGGGGCTTATCTTCCTGGTGGGGGCGGATCCCAGGGTGACGATGATGAAGTGCCGGGGTTGCTCCTCGGTGCGGGCTTAGCGCAGGATCCGCCAAAGACAGGCGCGGTGGCCCGATGCGCTCATCATCGAGGTCTAGGGCACTGGCGCGGCGGCCGCTGGGATTGCGGTCGCTCTTGGGCTGCAATCGGGCCTCGTGCTCGCTAACAAGCCCACGTCGCGATGCGAGTTGGGCGTCGAAGGGCTCTTTATCGCTCGCAAGGGCTAAGATGGAAGTTGTAATCTAGGGTGTTTCAGATATGTCCCACCTCGGATTTCCGCTCTAGCACGGGCACCATTGCGGTGACTCAAGAGGCAAATCTCACGTGCGAGTTCAAACAAACCTTTTGTCTTTCATTTTGGCGTCCCGTCTCATTTTTTGATTCGACGATGCCGTTGCCACTTTTGGCAGATAGAGCCCGAAGGTGCGTCGAGAAAAAATTACCTATCACAAAGCCAAGCAAGGTCGACGAGTTCGTCCGGTGGCCCAGGAGCTGCTTGTTTTTCCAATTTTTAATTCCCTTGGGGCGAGGCCATCAACCTCAAGCTCGATTGCCTCGCGCGATCGAGCCGCAAAGCTCGAAGGCGTGATCGCCGCGGCGAGTGATTCGTCGTTGGGGCTCTACGAGAGGGCCGCGTTGTTGGCGTCTAAGCGGTAATCCTAGGGCATGAGCTGGGCGTATCACCGGAGCCGGGCTTGTTCGGTTCCGAGGTGATATTGCGAATCTACTACTAATTGGCACTTGGAAGATGGTGCAGTGCGGGTGATGTTGTGAATCTAAAGAAAAATGACCTTGAGTTAAATAGTGTTGCGATGAGGCGACGAAGCCGTGCCGTCGACGCTGCAATCGAAGCTTTCATGGCACGTGCCAATGCCAAACTCGCCCAAGAAGCGGGACCCGCCAAAGTCTTGGGCTTTCTCAACCAAGGTGAGACCTCGAGCTTTTGGGCTTCGCAGGAGCGATTTCTCCGCGATCTCATCGACCACCGCGGCACGAGAGATGAGATGGACAAGTACGCCAGGCGGCTCGGTTATGCCCATGCCATGGTTGGTGTCAAGCCAAGTTGGGTGCTGGGGATGATCCCCCTTTTTGGCGAGCTCTTCCATGAAGTAGTCAAGGCGATCCAATTCGCCCCGTGCGAGAGCGACTTGACCCTAAATGCCATGTCAGAGCGCCTTGGCGCTGCCCTTCGTGCCATGGTCTACGTAGATGAGAGCATCGACGATCTCCTCGCGGATTGCATCGACGAGGTGAATGCCGCGATTTCCGCAGCCACCACCAGCGTGGATCTCATCTGCAGCACCATCGCCGCAATCCAAGCTTTCGCGGGCGTCGCCAGCGTAGCCTATGGGCGCGCCGATGGCAAGGGGAACCTCTTATACGAATACTTTGAGGGTGCGGAGTTCGCACGCTACCTCGAACTTGTCACAAGTGGCGCTGCGGCTGCGATGACTTCGTTGCCCGGGGCCGCGACGGGGCACGGTCCCTCGGGACGAGCGTGGCGCAGTGGGCAAATCCAACATTCGTCGTCCTTCTCTACGGACCCCACCATGGCGCCATGGCAGCAAGTGGCCGAGAGGCTCGGTCTGCGCAGTTTGTTGGCGTTGCCGATCTTAAACAGCACCGGGGACTCTATCGGCGTGGTGAACATCTACTCGAAGTGGCCGGGCTACTTCGCGCCCCACAAGCGCTACCGCGCCTTTGCCTACATCCAACAGGCGATGAGCGCTGCTTTGGTGCAACTCGACGCGGGACCAGTGGTTCCCGCCTCCCAGCGCGACAAGTTCCGCGAAATGTTGCGCGGTGACTCCCTTGAAATGCACTTTCAACCCATCGTCGACCTACGCAGCGGAAATATTGTCAAGCTCGAAGCACTGGCGCGATTGCGAGGCCACGCCGGAGTGTTGATCACCCCAGCGCAGTTCATGGGGGCTTTTGGATCTGAGGATCTCTACGTGCTTTTCCAGCGCGGCTTGGCGATCTCCATCGCGGTGCTAGAACGCCTCGAGTCCCAGGGTATCAAGACCGATGTGTCGGTGAACCTCCCCACTCAAGGGACCAAGGATCAGCGCTACTACGAGGCGGTGGCCCTAGCATTGGCGTCCTCGAGTGTCGCGGCTGAGCGTCTCACCCTGGAGTTGACTGAAGAGGGAAAGCTCAGTGAGACCACCCTCGATGAGGCACCTGAGCTATGTCGAATGCGCTCTCTGGGTGTGCTGATCGCCCAAGACGACCTTGGCGCTGGCTACAGTTCTCTGCTGCGCCTCGAGCGCTTTGGCTTTCACGACGTCAAGATCGACCAGGAGCTCATTCGCGGGGCGGGGGACGCCCGTAACGCTTTGGATCTCATTCAGCACCTCACCGGGCTTGCTCATGACCTGGGCATCGGCGTCGTCGTCGAAGGCCTCGAAGGTCCCGCGCTCCTCGAAGCCGCCGCGATCATGGGAGCAGACTACGGTCAAGGCTATGGCATTGCCCGACCAATGCCCGAAAGCGAGATCGCAGCTTTTTTCGCCGACTTTCGCTGGAGCACTGACGTCACCTCGCCGGTTACAGCCCTTGGCGCCCTCGCGGCAATGCGGCGCTGGTCGCGCCAGTTGCTGGCGATGGGCAACTACGGGAATCTCATCGAAAGCTCTATGCCCATCGATGAATTGAAGCATCTCCTGCGCGGCTTTCCCGAACTCGACCTCGAAGGCCACTTCTCGCGCCATTACCACGGTAGCGCCGCTGCACGGGCGCTTTCCTTGGCCGAGCTCGAAGAGAAGCTATCGGGTCTATTCGCGAGCGAGCCTCGCCCCGTCCGAGGCGCTTCGCACCCCGAGCGCCGCCGCGACCCGAACAAGGGAGATAGAAGCCGGCTTTGGGAAACTACTGAGAGGTGTCCGCAGCGATTGCTCTGAGGGCTGCCCAAGGCGAGGAGGTGTTATCCCCGCACAAGCTCATCTTTGCGTTAGCGACAGAGCGAAGTGAGCTCGGATCCCTTTTCGACGAGGTGCTTCTCTAGGCCAAGGAGTGCTCGCCGCTTCGATTGCCACGGTGCTCCAACGCGGCGCCCCCGGGGCTCTTCAGCGCAGAGCCGCTCCGAGTCTGAACGCCGCAGCCCGATCCGCCTTTTTTCGTTACATCCCACGCGATGTGCGCGTGGACGCCTTGCCGAACGTCGGTGGCCGATCTCGCCGATCGCCGCATGGATCCCGTGTGCCGGAATGTTTTAGAGTTCCCCACGGCGCGAGAGCCGCACAACCTTCGGGGCCGCCCGTTGAAAAGATAGCGATGCGTTGATAATCGGGACTTTCTCGTTGTCGAAACTGACCCCCGACGTGTCGGATGCATTTGGGCTGATGGCTCTTGAGGGATGTGGCGACCTGGTCTCAGATACCCTGGGGCGCGAAATGTTCGCACAGGGATAAGGAATGCAATTTGGCCATTACCGCGACCAACGCGATGCCAAGGTGGCGATGAGGTTATTTTTTGACTCTACTGCTGGAAGAGCGCCGACGGCGAACTCGGCAGATGGTATCTAATAGTGGAGTGTTGCGACGGTTTAGCTAGCCTAATGATCCTTTGATATCGAGAGCGCTACGAGGAATAGAATCGCAGAGGAGCACCTCGTTAACGGTTTAGAAGCTAGGTACTTAGTTTGCCACTCATGACATCGCCAAACGGCGCGGCCCTGCCATGAACAGCTCGATACCGCTTACCCCTGGTTTCGGCTAAAAGAAAAGAAGAAAAGAAGCCGCGTTAGGGGTCGGATTGTGTGTAGATTCACTTGCCGCGTAGCGGCGGTCATGGCACTTAGGAAATGTAACAAAAACTAGAGGCAAAGGAGGCGTACCATCATCGCCAGTTCCAGGAATACCCAAAAGCGAAGCCAGACCCCCACCTGGCCTTAGAGGTGCCAACTGTCGAGCCTGGGCGTCCGCTCCGTCGAAAATAGACTGTGGTCGCCAACTGCTGTGTTCGAATTTCATCGTTGTTTTGTTCGCGGCTTAACCGCTTAGTGGGTTTGCCCCGACATTGAGGTGAAGCATAAGCGCGTTTAATAGGAGCTTGGGCGTTCTGGAGCGCACTCAAATCGAAAGCCGTCGCCGCGCGGTTGTAGTCTTTGGGGTGACTTCGGGCCGCAGGGGTTGCGCCCAATGTATTTCGTAATTGTCTTGCTCCACCTGGCATCGGATAAATCGCGCCTTTGGCAGGTGATAAATGCCTCTCAGAGTTGACGCCGGGTCAATTGCATTTAGCAACTATTCAGTTCCGGGGCAGATCTTGCCAGCTGATATTGACAGATTGTGTTATCCAAACTATCTTAGCCCTCGGGCGAGCAATGCTTGAAGGTCGTAGGTGGTCGCCTGACCTTTACAGCGCAAATGGCGAAACCGGCGCCCGTACTTAGTCATGCAAAGCATCGAAGAAGGAACGGTAATGAAGGTTTTTGATCATATCGGCATCAAGCTGGCGGCACTCGCCATAACAGGAGGCACAGGAGTTATGCTCTTTGCTTCCTCTCCAGTTAGCACTGACTTTACGGCGGTCAGCTCCCAGCATTTGGGGGCACAGGGAGCGTTTGTAGGCCTCAACGTAACGCAGGGTTCGTTCAATGTATCCAACCTGGTACCCGGTGGGCCGGCCAATACTCCCCAAGACATTACTTTTGAGAATACCGGTACTGTTCCTGAAGCACTGAATATTATCTTTGGTAGCATTACCACGAACGTAGCCGGTCTGACTCTCAGCGGTACGCCTTTGCTCCCTGCTGGCACGGATCCGTTGACTCAGCTTGAGATTGTTGTAACGCCAGCTAATTCAGGAGCAGTCACAGCTTTCGGATCCGCTGCAACGCAGACCTTCAACTTCAGCCAGATTACGGGTCAGTCCGGAGTCTCTTTCTCACAGGCTAACGGTGTGACAACAATTTCTGGGATAGCACCGCAGCATCTGGCGACCGTTCTTCCCGGTACCAGCAATGAAATCGAGGTTGCCGTCTCCTTCCAGCTCGCGGCTGACGGGGGAACTGCTCCGTCTTACATAAATCCGGATGGAACTGTCGGTATTTACGGTAATGACTGGATGAATGCCAATATCCAAATCCCTTATATGGTTCAGGCGGAGGCCGGCGGCAGCGCTAGCAATCCGGTTGCCACGCCGTTTGAGCCCTCAGCGGTGTACCAGCCGACTGTGAGTTGATGCGCACTAACGTACTGCAATCCAAGGACGATTGAAACGGAGTTGCCGGGTCCGATCGATCCGAATGGAGAGATCGGATCCGGCCCGCTCGTGGCAGATATCTTCGTGCAGCGGTCCAAGGGTAGCGCTGTGTATTTTGGCTCCATCGAGTCAAGGACTAGGAGCTACGCTTGCCGAGCAGAGGCAATCAAATAACGACAAAATGCCGAGGTGGTGGGGTGGAGTTCATGGAGATGGCAGCGTGCAAACGGATATTGTGAGGCTCTTCTCGAGAGAGTGGCCATGCATCGTGAGACGGACTGTTGTAGTCGTGCTGATAGCCCTATTGGCAGTTGGAGGGCTTTTTGTGGCTTCGACGAGTCACAGTTACGTTACCACGCCATCGATGTGGCCCAATATACCTCCGGGATCTTTGATATTCGTGAGGAGCGAACCGTCGTATCATGTCGGTGAAGTAATCGAGTTTCGCGCTAATGGTTTGGTATGGGCCCATCGATTGATTGGGATAACGCATGCTGGTGATTATGTCACCAAGGGTGATAATCCCGCAAATGTACCGGATATTTTCGTTCCGCCCGTCACAAAACAGGACGTCATCGGTGCCGTTGTCGCCGCGCCGCGGTTTCTTGGCTTTCCAATCCTGGCGATGAAGCATCCGAGCTATGCGTTGCATTGGTTTGTTACGGAGTTAGGCACGGCGGGCAAACTGGCTGTACTGATGATAGAGCTTCTGTTGTTTGCCTGGTTATTGAAATATCGACGGCGCACTGACGCGAAATCAGCAATGAGGGGAATTGTGGTATCACCAACTGCATCCTTGGATAAGACTCGGAGTTGACTTGATGGCGCGCGCTCAGCGTCGTCGCATACTGGCAATAATCGGAGGCATTCCCACCGGGCGTGTGCACACAAAAAAATATCGCATCCTCAAGACAGGTACTTAGTGAAATTAGCTCGCGTGTTGGATGCTCAAGTGCGCATGTTCGACCCGGAATAAAGCAGGCGGCGCATGGGCGGAAGAGACTAATAATTGCGAATGCGACTAATGCAAGGTTACGAGCTGGATCGTGGAAAGGCGTGAGCGGTTGGGGATAGGTGACCCACCATATAATGCCCGGAAAGTGTTACTCAGATAAATTTTGTGTCGGAAAATCAATAGGAAGTTTCCGAGTGCTGCTGCGTACTAGATGTATCGCAGTCGATAGCGCAAAGAAGTGACGAGTTTTCGCTGGGTTTTGTGGCGATACGATAGAATTCCGTGGGTCGTGCGTTACCCGCTGCGTGTTGCGTTTGTGCGCGATCCTCTCTCAAATTGAAGGTAACCCTGATGGATCGAGGGTTGCCTCGCTCTCAAATTGCCGGTGTGGGTGTTTTGACATCCATGGTTGGCGCCACATATGCAGTGGTGAGAGTAAGGCAGAGTGTTGCCTAGGGGTACGCTCTCCAACGTCCTAGACCGACTTGATGACTGGTCGCAACGCCAGGACCGACCGGTGGGCGCTCCCCGCCAATAGCGGTGATCCAGGGAAACGACGCAAGCGGCGTGCCATGGCGCATTCCCAATTGCAGTTTTACAAACCAATTCCAAACAGACTGCACCGTGTTCCTTGCACCAAAAGTACGCGAGCCTCGCCAGTGTTCTTTGCCGTGTGTTCTTGGCGCTTCCAGAAGCGGTCTCGTAAATTATAGATTCGAGGGAGACCACGCATTCGTTCATCGGGCAGATCCGGGGTGGTGCGCGGTGCTGGTTATGGGTCGTTGGAGCTTCCACCGCCACGGAGTCCGCATGTGTTTGTATTCGCCAGGCGCGCTAGGAATGTGCGTTGTAGGCGAACGGGCTTGCGAGTGAATTCGAAGGGGAACTTTTTCGCGACCAAGATGCAGCTAAATCGGGTACTACGAAGCCGCGAATAGTTGCGGATTGATCTCGGTCGACAGGTTCTAGAAATCGACGCAGTGTGCAGGCTCTTGGGCCGGTAAACGGTGCGGAGCAAGTGAGATACCTGAAATTCTTACGGAGGTAAGTGACGCGGATTACATTTGGATGGCCTCGCGGAGCGCTTGATGGATCTTGCCATTGCTGGCGACGAGCATTCTGGCACTCGGCTCAGCGTCGCTGCCGCCTGTAACGCTTCCGCCGGCTTCGGTGACGATCAGCGCGCCCGCTAGGTAGTCCCAGGGCCATAGGCCGCTCTCGTAATAGCCGTCGAGTTCTCCAGCGGCAACCATACAGAGATCCAGAGACGCCGCGCCGGCGCGGCGAATGTCGCGTACCTTGCCAAGGATGGCCGCGAGTATCCGTCCCTGGGTGACGCGCATCTCGTCGGAGTAGGAAAAGCCCGTTCCGATCAGCGCGTTGGAGAGGCGATCCTGGTCAGAGATCG
>JAKASN010000480.1 GCA_021819025.1 Actinomycetes bacterium
AGATTCCTGAATATCCCGGTGATCACTTCAACTACGTGTTTTCCAAGATCCTCATGGCGGGGCGCGCCAATGGCCTCCAGGTCATCGATGGTCCTTTCCTGCGAGTCAAGGACTCCGAGGGGCTGCGTGACTACTGTCAGCGCACTGTGACGCTTGGTTACGACGGCAAATGGGCGCTGCATCCCGAGCAAGTGACTGTGATCAACTCGATGTATTCGCCGACACAGGAGCAGTTTGATAGAGCTTGCGATATCTTGGACGCCTACAAGGAGGCGACCGAAGGAGACCGCAAGGGCGCGGTAATGTTCGGTGAGGAAATGATAGACGAAGCGAGTCGCAAGATCGCCATCAAGTTCGTCACGCGTGGCGAGCGCGCTGGAATGGCGCGAAGCGCTAGCTAGTGATCTGCTCGCTCAACGATCGGTCTGGTTCTCACCCCGCGGTGTAACTGGGTGACGCTGGTTAGAGGTTAGGCGTCTTTGGTGAAGAGCTTTGTACCTATGATGAGCGCCAACCCGGCTACGAACAAGGCGAGATATGTTGACACCGCAGGGCCCGCCACGGCGCGAAGCACTACAGAGATCACCGGTGACCATGAGGTGTGGCTGAGCGGGAGCAGATAGACCGGTATGACATAAAAGATCAGAGCCTCCACGGCGCTCATTGCGATGAGCCAGCCACCAATGGTGTAGAGGGTCCGAGAGCGCCTTGGGGCAATCAGCAGAGCAATTGCTGCCAATCCGATGGCGATAAAGAGCGAGTCGCGCTCGATGGCGTCGAGATTGCGGTATAGCCATCCCAGGTTCGGCAATGTTGTTCCGGGAATTACCACCGCGAGGGAGGTACCCGCCACGTCTGATCCGAGAGAAGGGTCGATGGCGAGGAGATTCTCCTGAATGGCATTTTGCAGCGCGGGACCGCCGATGGTGATACTGGAGATGTTTTCGCCCATTAACTTGGCTTGTACTTGTGATAAGGCGTTTAAGACTTCGGCTTCAACCGCAGGCGCTTGTAGGGCACCCTGGAGGGCCGTGTCGAGCTCCGCGGTGTTCTTTGGTAGCGCCAAGGAAAGGCTGCCAGCGACAGTTTGAGAGATGGCGTGCGCCATGTCTGACCTCACCGCTGGGCTAGAAATTACGGCGTGGGTTGCGCTAGCAAAGCGGTCAGGAGAAAAGATGCTCTCCTTGAGCAGATAACTTGTTACTGAAACCCAACCCGAGATCAGTGCGACGCTGACAACAAGTGACGCGACGGTACTTCTCGCCAACTTCATTTCTCACCTTTTCACTAGGTCCAATTGGGTTTTGCAGAGATATGGGCCGCTCATCCTGCCGGCAACCTCAGAGATCCTATCGAAAGTTTCGGTCCGAAGGTGGAGTAAAAGTGCCAAATTACACAAATTTCACCCTGTTGATGGCTAAAAGACCCTCGAGGTTGGTCGCCTCAATCGTGAGGGCCGCGCCTGGCACTATTCTGTGATCGAGTCGACGAGTCGGCGCGCGATCACCTTGAGCGAGAGTGTCTCATCTGCGCCTTCAAAGATTGACAGGACGCGGGCATCGACGAAGTATCTACTTACTGCGAACTCTTCGGCATAGCCCATGCCACCGTGGATCTGCATCGCTTCGCGAGTGACCCACTCGGCGGCGCGACACACGTAGGCTTTTACCATCGATGCGGCGAGCGCTCCTTCGCCCTTGGACATCAGGCGGGCGACGTGGTACGAGAATTGGCGCGAAGCTTGGATTGTAACCGCCATTTTTCCGAGCTTAAAACGAGTCAGTTCGTAATTGAGAATCGGCTCCCCAAAGACTTTGCGGCTCCGGGCATATTCCAAGGCGACGTCGTAGGCCGCTTGCATGATCCCCACCGCACGTGCGGCCGTTTGAATGCGGCCATTCTCGAAGCCTTCCATCTGGAAGTAAAATCCTTTACCCAGTCCTTCGTCGAGCCCCACTTGGGCGTCGTTGGGTACGAACCAGTTCGAGAATGCAATCTCGTAGGAGTGCATGCCGCGATAACCAATGGTATGGATAGGTCGACCCTCCATCGTCCCTGTGACGTGGGGATCACTTGCCGGGGCGGGCTGTTCAAAGATAAACCCTTTGCCGTCGCCTTGCGGCTTGGCCACCACAAACAGGGAGAGGCCGCGGTGGGCTTTGGATTTGTCGGGGTCGGTGCGGGCAAGCACCATAAGTACGTCGGCCCGGGCTCCGAAGGTACACCAGGTTTTCACCCCGTTTATCCTCCAACCGCCGTCGCAACGGGTTGCCATCGTTGTTATGCCAGCGACGTCGGAGCCGAAATCTGGTTCGGTAACTGCGACCGCCACCATGACTTCGCCCGAGGCCAGTTTGGGAAGCCAATGCTTCTTTTGTTCCTCAGTCCCCCCGCGCAGTAGGGCGCGCGCGAGGATTTCCGGGCGGGTTATCAAAGATCCACCCGAGGCGAGCGAGACACGTGAGAGTTCCTCGGTGGCCACCACCATCGCCATGTAGTCGTTGTCGTCGCCGGATGCGAAGCCTCCGTAGCTGTCGGGGATTGAAAGGCCGAAGGCTCCCATCTCGCTCAAGCCTTTAATGATGTTCTCGGGAACGTCGAGATTTTCGCGATGTATCGCATCGGCTACCGGTGCGATCTGCTCATTGGCGAAGCGACGAAATGTCTCTTGTACAAGTTGAAAGTCTTGGTCGAGATGGGTGGGGGCCTGAGTCTCGGCAAGCGAAGCGACAAACTGCGGACTGTGGTAGCTTGCCACGAATTCCCGCATCGTCGCTGCCATTGATGCCTCTACGCCCCAGGCC
>JAKASN010000481.1 GCA_021819025.1 Actinomycetes bacterium
CCAAACTCGTCGGGGTGTCCGTGGAAGCCAATGCTCGCACCACGCAATTTATTGATGCTTCGGGGAGTTTCCTACTCGCGCTTCTCGCGGTGGACCAAAAAAATATCATCCGGAAGTTCGTCAAGGCAGACCAGCGGCAAGAAGTGAAAGCGGGCAGCCTTGCCATTGAAGGGATTTCCTTCGCAGTGTCAGAGATCGGCAACCCCTATCCCATCGCAGCGACTGGATTTCTCGAGATGGAGTTAGTGTCGCGTGTGGAGCTAGGGAGCCACACCCTCTTCGTGGGGGAGGTCACCGACGGAGTGGAGTTTGTCCTCGGGGCGGTGATGCTTTCGATCCGTGACACCCGCATGAACTACGGCGGATAGCCGGACTGGGCAATTGGGCCACGCTTGCCTAGAATACCTTTGAGAACACTTGTGAGGTGATTTAACTGGGAAGTCAACACTACGTCGAGCACATCCGCAGTCTTGAGGAGGTGATACGTTATCTGAGAACCGCTCGAGTGGTAGCCGTGGACACCGAGTTTCACCGCGAGAAGAGTTACTTTGCCAAGTTGGCCCTGGTGCAGATTGCCGCAGGCGACGAAGTGTTTCTCATTGATCCGTTGCGGGTCGACATCAGTGGGCTGAAAGCGGTATTTGAAAGCGATACCGAAGTGATCTTTCACGCTGCGGCCCAGGACCTGGAGATTCTCCGCCGCAGAGTCGGCGCTATACCGAGGCGGTTGTTCGACACCCAGATCGCCGCGGGTTTCCTGGGCTACTCCTCGGCATCGCTAGCGTCGCTCCTAGAAGTGTTCTTGGGGGTAACCCTGGACAAGAGCGACAGGCTCAGTGACTGGATGGCGAGGCCGCTGGAGTCCAAGCAGCTCCATTACGCCGCACAAGACGTGGTTTATCTGGCATCTCTTCGCGATGTTTTGCTCGCTGAACTCGGTTCGCTTGGCCGGGTTGGCTGGCTTGAAGAGGAGATGCGAGCCTATGCCTCACAGGACTTTTACGCTGCCACGGACCCCGATCGTGCCTGGTCGAAGATTCGCGAAGTGCGCGCCTTGAAAGGTCGCGCCAAGCACATCGCTATTGCCATCGCGGCATGGCGCGAAGAAAAGGCGATCGAGCTGGACTTGCCAGTGCGCTTCGTGCTGGGAGACTTGGCGATTGCAACCATCGCCCAGGCAGCACCCAAACGTATTGGTGATCTGCGCAATATTAGGGGCGTCGACGCTCGCCACCTCAGTGGCGGTGCCGACAATGAAATTATCAAGGTCGTGGCTCACGCCATGGAATCGGAGCCCTGCGACGAAAAATTGCCCCCCACGCCAGAAGCGATCGACGTTCCCTCCGGCGCTGCGACGCTCTTGGTTACTTGGCTCTCAAGCCGAGCGCGCTCACTCAAGATCGACCCCAACCTGCTGGGATCGCGTGCCGACATCAACGCGATCTATGGCGGGATGCCCGACGCCAAACTGGCGCGCGGTTGGCGCCAGGAGGCGGTAGGAGACTATATCGAACGCATCATCGCCGGCGAGATTGCCCTGGCTTTAACCCCAGAGGGAGACGTGGCCATGGTTCAGAACAACCGTGTGGCAATCACTTAGCGCCGGGGAGGGAGCACAAGTTGCCAAGCTATCCCCGAAGGTCAACTTTTAGCACCAAGATCCCATCCTCGAGGGTGGCATTTGCGTCTCCTATCATCGCGAAGTCCATGTAGTCGAGCTTGGTCTGGTTGATGAATCGAGTGCGCTCCGCACCTTCGATGGGTGGGAGACCCCTCCCCTTTACCGCGCGCGCCCGCTCCTGGAAGCGTTGAATCATTGCTTGGGGATCAAATTCGTCTGCCATAGCTAATAAGTTATCGCCTCTGGGCATTTAGCAAGCTAGTGCAGTTCACGACAACTAAGCTGTATGGGTATTATTCGGGCAGAGTTGCTATTCTGCCTAGTGAGATATTTGCCCGTCTGTTGGCGGTGACGGTTTTTCCTTCGTTTTTGCAACGCATGCATGCGAAAGAACATGTTGAGCGCCCTCGCTTGGTGCGATAGGGGAGTGGCTGGTGAAAAAAGGACGGCATAGGCGCTATGAAGAGGCTCGCATGGCCAAGCGGGCTTTTGTCAAGCCCGTGGTGCGCTGTGTCGAGTGCGGCGGAGACTCAGTTCGAGGACATGCGGACTGGTGTATGGCCGCGAGCGAGGAAGAAGAGTTGCTTTCCGAGCATGCCCTGTACGAGGAAGACGACGAATTTGACGAAGAAGAAGACGAGGAGTCCGAGCATTGAGGTGCTCGCGCGGCTGTTGTCTTTATCGCTGATCCGACTTGGACATCTTCTATGAACTGGCATCCCGGGCTAACTTGTCGTAGTAGGAGCACTTGGGTGCCGAGGCGGGACTTGGGCCAAGCTTGGCTCGTTGTGCCCCCCCGACGATATGAGCGTGGCTGAGCGATGTTGCGTTCGCTGCTTGATGGAGAGATTTTTGCCCAATGTGACCTCGGGGCGGGTCCGGTATGTGTGATGTTGCATGGCTGGGGGCGTACCAGCAGTGACTTTGCGGCGCTGAATGCGGCGTTGGTCGCAGACGGCATCTCGACCCTTCTCTTGGATTTACCTGGATTCGGAGCCTCGCCCCCACCAGAGGCCGCCATCGACTCTAGCCAATACGCCAAAGTCGTCATCGCTGCGATCGAAGAGGCCACCCACGAGTTGGCCGATCGCCGCTATCTTCTCGTTGGGCATAGCTTTGGAGGGCGGGTGGCTCTGGAGGCAGGGGCGATGCATCCCCGCAACTTGGAGGAGATCTTAGATCG
>JAKASN010000482.1 GCA_021819025.1 Actinomycetes bacterium
TCAGCTATACGGCGGCAAGCTCCTAGCCGAGGCCGACATGGGCGATTCCATGGCTTTCTTGAGCGTTATTCCGGGGTCTTTCTCCGGCGAAGCCGCACGCTCGGGTGGGGGAGCCCCGCTGGTGACGCACAATCACGATGGCGCGACACTCTCCATGGCACATCTCTCGCTCAATGAACCGGAGCGCAGCGGCATCGACATAACCGCCGCTGACCTTTTGGTCTCGGTGGGCAGAGGAATCGGCGGCCTTTCCAACATCGAGCTGGTACAGGAGCTTGCCGATGCCCTCGGAGTTCCACTTTCGGCTTCAAGGCCGATAATCGACCAGGGCTGGCTTCCCAAATACCATCAGGTTGGCAAGTCGGGCAAGAAGGTCAAGCCCAAGGTATATCTCGCCCTGGGTATCTCGGGTGCACCCGAGCACCTTGAGGGCATGCGCTCCGCAGAAATGATTATCGCCTGTAATACCGATCCGGGGGCGCCGATCTTTGAGGTTGCGCACTATGGGACCACTATCGACCTTTTTGATCTCGTACCCGAGATGATCGACTTGATTGGGGGCTGAGGCATATGTGGCTTCTCGCGGCGGTGGAAACCAGGAAGGTATTTGGTGGGCTGACGCACCTTGAGCGGGTGGCCTTCTATCTCGCTTCGCTGGTTGCCATCGGGTTCTTCTTTGTTGGCCTCGGCCTTCGCATCCGCAAGTACTTAGCAGGCAGGCCACTGGACCGATCTCGCTGGCGCAGGGCGAGGATCGACCACGAGGTAGCCGAAGTGAGTGCTCCGGTAACGCTTGTGACGAGCGCTGGCGACGTCCTGGCGAATCGCACCGTTGCCAAGCGCAACCACGAAGTCGGAGCAGCACACTTGCTCTTGTTCTGGGGTTTCCTAGGACTTTTAGCCGCGACGATAATTCTCAGCGCAGATTACGACGTCTACGGCAACATCACCAGGATCTTTGGTGGCCATGAGCTCTCTTTCTTCAAGGGAGCGTTTTATCTCGGTTATAACTTGATCTTTGACACTGCTGGGCTAGCTGCTTTGCTGGGCGTCCTGGCTCTGGCGATGCGACGCGAACGGGCCAAGAAGAGTGTTGCGCTCGACTACACCCGTGCTCAAAAACCCGATGGCGGTTACTCGCGCGCCAAGATGGTTCTGGGTGACTACGTCTTTACCTACGGGCTCTTGATAATCATCGTGACTGGCATTCTGATCCAAGGTCTCCGAATTGACGGTGCCAACTTTCCCTCTTTCGAGAAGTGGACTTGGCTCGGATACCTTACCGGCGAAGGGTTTCGAACCCTCGGAGTAGGTGCGTCCACGGCGACTTCGGTTCACCTCTACCTGTGGTGGTTCCATGTCGCCCTAGCGCTGGGGTTCGTGGCCTATTTGCCATGGTCCAAGGCGCTTCATATGCTCAGTGCTCCAGCGAATCTCGCTTTGCGTGACCCAGGTAACACCCGGCGCCTTCCCGATCCTCTGGTGGGTCACCCTGGTTATCTCAGCCTTTCGGACTTCACCTCCAAGGAGCTGGTGGGTTTTGACGCGTGCACCAAATGCGGGCGCTGCCACTCGGTGTGTCCTGCGCGTACGGGAGGGGCTCCGCTTAGTCCTCGTGATCTTATTCTGGATCTCCGCCAGTATGCCGACCGTAAGCGTGGAATTCCCATGCTGCTCGATTGGGAGGAGCGCTCTGTCGCGAGCGGGCCAAAGGCACTCGATGGCAGGATCGCTGGCGACGTGATAGCTCCGGCCACCTTGTGGTCTTGCACCACCTGTATGGCTTGCGTCGAGATTTGTCCGGTAGGGATCGAACACGTACCCACCATCGTCTCGTTACGGCGTTCGCTGGTTGATGCGGGAGAGATGGACCCCAGCTTGCAGAGCGCCTTTGAGAATATTGCCACCCAGGGCAACTCTTTTGGTAAGTCCTCACGCATGCGCGCCCGCTGGTCCAAGGGTCTCGACGTCGAGATCAAGGACGCCCGCAAAGAGCACGTCGAGTACCTCTGGTTCCTCGGCGACTTCGCCTCCTTCGACGAGCGGCTCCAGGAGATCTCGAGAACCTTGGCGCGGGTTCTGACTCAAAACGGGATCAATTTTGGAATTCTCTTTGAGGACGAGCGCAACGCAGGCAACGACGTCAGGCGTGCCGGAGAAGAGGGTCTTTTTGAGATGCTCGTCGAACAAAACATGGCGGCATTTTCCAAAGCCAGTTTTGACAAGATCTTCACCACCGACCCGCATAGCTTCAATACCCTGCGCAACGAATATCCCGCCTATGGCCTCAAGAAGCCGGTGTTGCACTATTCAGAGCTCCTCAATTCGCTGCTGGAGGAGAAGAAGGTGAGCCTGGGATCACTTGGAGAAAAAGTGACTTACCACGATCCTTGCTATCTCGGTCGTTACAACCGGATCTTTGATGCTCCGCGTCAAGTAATCGCTGCGGCGGGCTGCGATCTCGTCGAGATGGGTCGCAATCGCACCAATAGCTTTTGCTGTGGCGCGGGCGGAGGCCGGATCTGGATGGACGATTCCGTCCTTGTCGAGCGGCCGAGTGAAAACCGCATCCGCGAAGCAGCCGAGTTGGACGTGAGTTATTTTGTCGTCGCCTGTCCCAAGGACTATGCAATGTTCAGCGATGCAGTAAAGACTACGGGCAACGAGGGCAAACTTAAAGTCGTTGACATCGTAGAACTCTTTGCCGACGCTCAACGCGAACTCGCCGGCGTTATGAGTTCCCCCCAAGGAGATGCAGATTGATAATAGACAAGGTGAACTGCCCTAAAGATGATTTTTTCGG
>JAKASN010000483.1 GCA_021819025.1 Actinomycetes bacterium
CCCAGTCCGAGTGCTCGGTGGTCACCACGTTGGCGCCGGTCACCGGGTAGTGAAAGGTGGTGTAGACCACTCCCTGGGGGACGCGCTCGGTAATCTCGGCGCGCAGCGAGGTGGCTCCGACGCGGCTGGCGATCTCCACCCATTCGCCGTCTTTGACGCCTCTTTCCTCGGCGTCGAAGGGGTGTATCTCCAGCACATCCTCGGGATGCCAAGCGACATTTGGCGTGCGGCGCGTTTGTGCCCCGACGTTGTACTGACTGAGAATTCTTCCCGTGGTGAGTAGGAGGGGGAAGCGTCGATTGGCGCGTTCGTCGGTGGGGACAAACGGCGTCTCGACGAACTTGCCCTTGCCACGCACAAAATTGCCGATGTGCATCACCGGGGTGCCCGTCGGGGCAGCGTCGTTGCAAGGCCACTGCACGCTGCCGAGCTTGTCGAGCTTTTCGAAGGAGACTCCCGAGAATGTCGGGGTGGTGCGTGCGATCTCGTCCATGATCTCGCTGGCGTCTCCCCAACCCATGGGATATCCCATCGCGGTGGCCAGCTCTGAGACCACTTGCCACTCCTGCTTGTGGCTGCGGGGAGCCATCACGGGGCGGACCCGGTTGATGCGCCGCTCGGCGTTGGTAAAAGTGCCGTCCTTTTCCAGAAACGAGGTGCCTGGAAAGAAGACGTGAGCAAAGGCGGAGGTCTCATTGAGGAAGAGGTCTTGTACGATGCAGAGCTCAAGGGCCCCGAGTGCCGCCTTGACGTGCTTGACGTTGGGATCGGATTGGGCGAGATCCTCGCCTTGGATGAAGAGAGCCCGAAAGGAACCTTCGATCGCCTCGTCAAACATATTGGGGATCCGCAATCCTGGCTCTGAATCCAAGGTACGGCCCCAGAGGTCTTCAAAGACATGACGCACCGAATCGTCAGAGACGTGACGATAGCCGGAGAATTCGTGTGGGAATGATCCCATATCGCAGGAGCCCTGGACATTATTTTGTCCACGGAGAGGATTTACTCCCACCCCCACGCGTCCGATGTTTCCCGTCGCCATGGCGAGGTTGGCAAGGGCCATCACCATCGTCGAGCCTTGGCTGTGTTCGGTGACGCCGAGTCCGTAGTAGATGGCACCGTTGCCGGCATTTGCATAGAGACGCGCCGCGGCGCGTAGCTCGCTCGCTGGCACTCCGGTGATCGCCTCGGTAGCCTCGGGACTGTGTTCTGTGCCCGCGATGAAGCTCTCCCAGCGGAAAAAGTCTTCGCTTTCGCAGCGCCCCTCTACGAAGTCGCGATCCACGAGGCCTTCGGTTACGATGACGTGCGCCATGGCGTTGAAGACCGCCACGTTGGTCCCGGGACTGAGCTGGAGGTGATAGCTGGCCTCGACGTGGGGGGTGCGCACCAGTTCGATGCGACGGGGATCGACCACAATGAGCTTGGCACCTTCGCGGAGGCGCTTTTTCATCCGCGAAGCAAATACTGGGTGCGCCGCGGTGGGGTTGGATCCAATCACCATGATCACGTCGGCGTGCTCCACTGAGCTGAAGTCCTGGGTGCCCGCGGAGGTCCCAAAAGTTTGCTTAAGTCCGAATCCTGTCGGGGAGTGACACACCCTCGCGCAGGTGTCGACGTTGTTGTTGCCAAACGCGGCGCGAACCATCTTCTGAACTGCAAAGACCTCTTCATTGGTGCAGCGCGAGGAGGTAATTCCTCCGATCGAGAGAGTGCCGTAACGGGCCTGGATCGCCTTGAGCCGAGTCGCGGCGTAGTCGATGGCCTCCTCCCAACTCACCTCTTTCCACTCGTCGTTGATGGATTCTCGAACCATCGGATTGAGGATACGCTCTTTATGGGTCGCATACCCCCAAGCGAAGCGGCCTTTGACGCAGGAGTGGCCCTCGTTGGCCCCGCCGTCTTTGTAGGGCACCATTCTGACGACCTCGTCGCCGCGCAGTTCAGCCTTGAACGAGCAGCCCACGCCACAATAAGCACAGGTGGTGAGCACGGTTCGCGTGGGAACCCCGAGGGTGATGACGGACTTCTCCTCTAGGGTCGCAGTGGGACAGACTTGCACGCAAGCACCACAAGAGACACACTCGGAGTCGAAGAAGTTGCCGCTCGGTCCCGGGGCGACCTTAGAAGAAAAGCCGCGCCCGGCGATGGTGAGGGCGAAGGTGCCTTGGGTTTCTTCGCAGGCGCGCACGCAACGCGAGCACACGATGCATTTGGCGGGGTCGAAAGTGAAATAGGGATTGCTCTCGTCTTTGGCGGCACCGAGATGGTTCTCGCCGCCGAATCCGTAGCGAACTTCGCGTAACCCGACCACCCCGGACATCTCCTGCAATTCGCAGTCGCCGTTGGCCGCGCACGTGAGGCAATCGAGGGGGTGATCGGAGATGTAGAGCTCCATGACATTGCGTCTCAGGTTCTCAAGAGGTTTGCTTTGGGTGGCGACTTTCATCCCCTCCGCCACCGGCGTGGTGCATGAACTTGGCGTTCCACGCACTCCTTGGATTTCCACAAGACAGAGTCGGCATGAGCCAAAGGCCTCCAGGCTGTCGGTGGCACAAAGCTTCGGGATCTCGATTCCAGCTAGAGCCGCGGCGTGCATCACCGAGGTTCCCTGGGGGACCTTTACCGCGATGCCGTCGATCTCCACGGATACCACGGGGTTTCCAGCCACGGCCGGTGTCCCAAGATCGACTTCTTTTAGCAGGGGCATTGCAAGCCTCCTCGCTTGAGGTAGTAATGAATATCGGTCATTGGCTTACCTTGGTTCCCCAAGGAGATCGCCGCCAAAATGCGCCAGCACA
>JAKASN010000484.1 GCA_021819025.1 Actinomycetes bacterium
ACTTTTCCCGTCCCGATAGACCTTACCGCGCCGACGATCAGCCAGGGCGTGGCCCAAAAGCTAATCTCGATGCGCGCTGAGATCCTGTCGTGGGACGAGACGGAGTGTGCGAAATTCATCTCAGGCGAAAAAGTGATGAAGGAGTGGGCGAAGCTTCAACAGGACAGCGCTGCGATACTTGCAGAACTTGAAAGAGCAAAAGCAACGGCGCTGCGGCGGTTCGGCGCGCTCGGTGGCAGTTTGACCCTGCTATCGAGCTATATCGCAAGACGCCATGCGGAATACCTTGGCAGTTTGACCGTATCGGATTTTGACGCTTTCTTGGAGCGTCTCATTTTCCCCAAGACCATCAACCAGTTGATAAAGGACATCCTCGACGAGAAGGACGAGGCGGAGTTTGAGAACGACTACCGACAGACCTTTCTGGGAAAGAAGACGGGATCGGGCTGGCCGTATCCTTCTCGAGCAGAAGATCTCCGCCGTGCGGCAAAAACTATTCTGGCCGATCATCTATGTGGAGACGAAACCTTCACAACGTCAGAGGTCGTGGAGCGCCTAGCTGAGAGTCTCGGCATGGATGAAATCTCCACACTGGAATACAAAGGTCTGACTACCGTGGTACATGATGCGCTAACATACGAGACCATTGACCCGAGTGACGATTTTCCTCACGCGACCAAAATTCCAGCCGTCGTTACGTATCTCGATGATGAAGTTGGATGGGTGCGTGTTCCGTTTGATAGGGCCACAGTTGGTCAGTTACGCCTCATGCTCGAATGGCGACGGGCACAGCTTCAGAGTTACAAAGATGCTGTTGCGAATCTTGAGTCGATTATGGCAGCGGCTGAGTCAAAGTGTCAAGGCGACGATTCGCGGCGGCTTGGGAAACTTGCCGGTCAGCAACTCCACCGCGTTATCCACACCGAAGACAAAAAAAGAGCGGCCACGCCCAGAAAACGCCCCAGCCGTGCTGCATATGCGCGTGCATACTACGCAAAGAAGCGTGCAGAACTCTTACTGGAAAAGGCGACATAATGATTGGCTGACACGAAACCGAGAGCGTGGGTGGGGGCATCCACTACCGACCGCGACTACCGACCAAAGGTGTTAGCGTTGCCGTATGGATACGGGAGAGTGGCTGGAGCAGTGGCTAACCACCAAGGTGGTGACGCCACGGACGCTAGAGAGGTACACCCAGGCGGTAGCGGCCCTCAAGGAATCCTTAGCCGCTTCCGAACTCGACGGAATCACCGTCGAACTTGTGGAGAAGGTGACCGGAGAAGATCAGGCGCTTAGATCAGTGCTTGCGATGGCCTTGGCCCAGGCCGTCAAAGCCAAGCTTCTAAAGGCCAACGTGGCGGCGATAAGACGGGAGCAGCGCAAACCTCAAGAAGGCTCTCTCTATTATCGCGCCAATCGCAAAGCGTGGGTAGCTCAAGTAACCATTATCGAGTCGGACGGCAAGCGCATAGTGAAAACCCGGCTCGTCAAGGTTGAAAGAAAGACCAAGAACCCGCCAGAGGCCGCAATCAGGGCGTTAGAGGAGCTAAAGGCGCTCAAGGCTAGCGGTGGCCTTGTCAAAGGGGCTTCGCCCCTTAGCGAGCTAATGGCAGAGTGGCTAGCGACCCTCAGGATAAAGAGTGAGACACAGGGCGAGGGCCTGGCGGCGAGAACTTTCGAGCAGTACTCGGACATCTCACGGCATCACATAGTCCCCGTCCTCGGCAAGGTAAAGATCCAAGACCTCAAGAGATCCCAAGTTGAAAGCTGGCTCCGGACACTCGAGGACACGCCTTACACCCGGCTCAATGGCAAGGTGGTTGCCTACTCAGCCAACACTCTCAGGCTTTGCAGGGCGGTTCTGGGCATGGCACTGCAATGGGGAATGCGCGAAGGCTACGTATCCCGGAACGTCGCAAGAGAGGCCGCGACACCGGGCGGCAGGCCAAGACCAGAGAAACACGCAATGACTGAAGAGCAGGCGGGCAAACTCATTGAATCCACCCGAGGAACCGACTTGGGTGTCCTCTGGGCTTTGATGATCACTACGGGACTGCGGCGCGGTGAAGCGCTAGGGCTTAGGTGGCAAGACTTCGATGGCGAGACTATATCGGTAACTAGTCAACTGAAGATAGAAGGTGGCAAAGTCGTTCGAGGTGAGCTCAAGACCGACAAATCCAAACGACGGCTAAGACTACCTCCTTACCTGATCGACGACTTAGAAGCTCACAGAGCGCGGCAGATCGGACACCACGGCACCGAGCCAGAGCTAATCTTTACCAACTCGATAGGTTCGGCGATACGACCCGACAACATCCAGGCTAGGTTTACGTCGGCTTGCGACACAGCAGGGATCGAACGCCACGATGGCGGCAAAGCTTGGAGCGTGCATGAACTTCGCCACACAGCGGCTAGCCAGTTGCTAAGCGACCGGGTCCCCATGCAGATAGTCTCAAGGACGTTAGGCCACTCAAGCGTAAACGTGACGATGGACGTATACGCGCACCTGAGCGAGTCTGACAGCGAGTTGGCAGCCAATTCCATGAGCAAGCGATACGGCCCAAAAACCGATCCGAAATAGACACAAATTCAGTGAACTACCGACCAACTACCGACCAGACCGAAAAAGAGTGCCCCAGTTGCCTACTTTGATAGGCTCTGAACAGGCATTCCTGGTGCGCTCGGAGGGAGTCGAACCCCCAACCTTCTGATCCGTAGTCAGATGCTCTATCCATTGAGCTACGAGCGCAGCGGAGAATGATTCTAACCGGGCTCCGCCTCTTCCTGCGCCCGGAAGCT
>JAKASN010000485.1 GCA_021819025.1 Actinomycetes bacterium
TGCGTGGCGGCAACCTCGCGCAAACCCAACTCTGGGGGACTCGCCGAACACGAACAAACCGACACTTGCAGCTCACCGGGACGCGTCGCTGAACCGATGATCTGTACGGCGGGACAAGGAGGTAAACAAATGGGGACACCCAAAGGATGGCGCAGGCGCGCCCAAGTTAGTACCATTGCCGCTGGTGTGGCACTACTCGGAGCGGGAGTCACTGCCATTGCGGCAATTCCCGCAGTGGCGAGCCAAACCAACAACACCTCCATCACCTATCAGGTGAGCCCAATCGCCATCAATTCTCATCTCGGGAAAGTTGCCTCGAGCCAATTCCCCACCCCGGCCGAGTGCATCGCGAGCGCCGGGCTCGCCTGCTACACGCCCTCGATTCTGCATACCGCCTACCAGGTCCCTTGGACGATCGGGTCGAATGGTGCGCTGGCGGGCACTGGCGAAAGCATCGCCATCATCGACGCTTACGGCAGTCCCACAATAGCCAGCGACCTAGCAACTTTTGACGGCACCTTCGGTCTCCCTCCAGCCACTTTGAACATCTATTATCCAGACGGAAAGCCGAGCTTTAACATCAACAGTGCCAACGAAGTGGGCTGGGCGGAAGAGACCAGTCTCGATGTGCAGACCGTCCATGACCTCGCCCCGGGCGCAACCATTAACCTCATCGTGGCCTCCAGTGCCGGAGGCAATGCCCTAAATAATGCCGAGAGCTACGCGGTAAGCAATCATCTCGGAGTGGTAATGTCCGAAAGCTATGGCGCCGCCGAAGCAGCGATCGCCGGGGGTGGCAATAACTTACAACTCCAACAAGCCGAGGTGATCTATCAAGATGCGGTCGATGCTGGTATCACCGTTGTCGCCGCCTCGGGCGACTCGGGTGCAACCCAAGGATACCCATCCCCCAATGCCCTGTACCCGGCGTCGGATCCCAATGTGCTCGCCGCCGGTGGCACCGACCTCTTTGTCGCGGGAGACTTTAACGCCCATCTCAACGGAGTCAAAGCCGCGGCCTACGCGTCGGAGACCGCCTGGGCGGACTACAACACCGCTACTTGCCCCTTTGGATGCTCCTACGGCCCATTCGGTGCCACAGGGGGCGCGCCGAGCTCGGTCTTTTCGGCTCCGAGTTTTCAAAGCAGTGATAGATCGGGATTTTCGATGCGTACGACTTCGGATGTCTCCTTCAATGCTTCGGTGTATACCGCGACGATGATCTATCTGGGTTTTCTCGGGGGATCAAATAACGCCTTCTACTACTTTGGTGGCACCAGCGAGGCCGCGCCCAGCTGGGCGGCGATCACCGCCGACCTCGATCAGGCGCGCGCGTACTCGAGCCAAAAAACTTTAGGCCTTTTGGCACCGGACCTTTATAAAATCGCCTCGTCTGGGTCCTATGGATCGGATTTTCACGACGTTACCGTGGGGACCAATAACGATCCCGCCGGTGCCTTGGGTTATTCGGCTGGCAGGGCATATGATCTGCCAACTGGACTGGGAACTCCGATCGTGACAGGCTTGCTCAACTCCTTGGCCAAAGGGGTTCCCTATAGCTTGACGATGCCCTAGGGACGAAGAACCTCCATTAATACGGCCCGCCCTCCGCCCGAATGAGATGCCAGGCGATGGCGGGCCGCATGAAGCTCGCAATCGCGCACCAACCACCACGCGCCATTTTCTTTAGAGATGCCGGGCCGTGCGGATCCTGTGGCGCTCTCGCTGCGATGAGTCGACTAACCCTGGGATGGGAATCTCTTCATCCGGTGGTCGGGCTCAGCCTTTCGCAATTACCTGAATTATCCCCTTTTAGCCTCGCCGTGTCGTCTGGCACAGCATCCTCATCGCCGATGGATAGTCGCTCTTCAGTGACACCGCGAATCCCATGGTGCGAAGGTTACCTGCGCTTGCCCACACCGCCCGATCGCCGCTTTACCCCCAAAACCGTAGCTTCAAGACCAAACCCAACCCGTAGACATCTTGCGCGAGCGAGCAAATGCGATTTCGTCGCCGGAGCGGACGCGGTGATAACATGGCCCTGAGGGCCGATCTCAGCTGTGCATAAGGAATGCTTCGATTCACAAGTCATGGCAAGAGTCCGCCTTGGAAGATTCGGAGAGGCGATGTTTCAAATAAGAATCCATGGCCGGGGCGGGCAAGGCGTCGTGACCGCCGCCGAAATGCTCGCCCAAGCGGCCTTTTATGAGGACAAGTTCGCGCAAGCATTTCCGAGCTTCGGCTCAGAACGCATGGGTGCGCCAGTGGTGGCATTCTGTCGCATTGACGACAAAGAGATCAGGCTGCGCGAGCCCATCAGCGAGCCCGACGCGCTGCTGATCCAAGATCCCACCTTGTTGCACCAACTCGACATCTTCTCCGGAATCTCGCCGGCGTGTTACGTTCTCATCAACACCACCCGGGAGATAGACGATTTGGCCATCGATGCGGTGGTCACCCAGTTGCATCCAGGACGGCTCTTCACACTTCCCGCAACCGACCTCGCGCTGAAATACGTCGGGCGGGCGGTACCCAATGCTGCCCTACTCGGGGGCTTCGCCGCGATGGCAGCGATGGTGTCAATTGAGTCGGTGGAAAGAGCGATACGGAGCAAGTTCTCCGGCACCGTCGCCGAGGGGAACGTCATGGCCGCGCGCGAATCGTACCACCACATCCAAGCCGAGATGGGATCTACGGTACTTGGCGCGGTGACCAGTGCAGCTAACCAAGGAGACTCCCATGCTTAGCCAAATCGAAGGGTCCCAGGCGGTGGCACAAGCGGTTGC
>JAKASN010000486.1 GCA_021819025.1 Actinomycetes bacterium
ACTCAGTGCGAGAGCGGTTGTCAGGTTGTGTTGGTATCCTCCGCTAACTTGCTCGAGCTGAATCGCCGCGACTTTCATGGCGTGGTACCCCGATCGTTCTAGACGCTGGAGCTGATCCTAGCCAAGGGTTTGGCCTATTTCGATGTCGCTCGAGTGCTTAGAAGGTAGCTCTCAGCGAGGATCGGCAAGCGCGACAAAAGACGGTTTAGCAGGTCAGCCCTTATACGTCACCAAGGTGCTAGCGTCTGAAAAGAGATCTCAGAGCAGAAATGTTGGTCGAAATGTTGGTCAGCGATTTGGAGGCGCGCGTTGAGCATCTCTGCGTGACGGTCGGCGACGCGCATCCGCCACGTTAGCTACCCGCAAATTGCGAGCCGGGCTATGGCCTGGCAACTCGGTTGGAATGGAAGCATTTTCCATTTTGGTCCGACACGCACGTTTGGATTTGCAAGCGTGTTCGGCGAACTTGCTCATCACTTCCAACTCCTTCGAACGACTGGGTAGGGCCGCCAGAGCGTGAGCACAGCGAGCTTGTGGCAGAGCGCGCAGCGTTAGGGGTGAGGGAGATTATGGCTGTCACTTGGTACCCTTGCCGTTTCGGGGTTTTCCTCCCTTTTTTACCACTCCATTCACTATCCAATGCCGGCGGATTATCGCTTCATTCTCGCTTTGGATCAGTTCAAATGTGATGAGGTGGAGATCCAGGGCATGCATTTGCAGGAGGCCAGTTCCACTTCTCTCACACGCACCGGACCTCGGAGCAGAGGTGGAAATCACCTCATAGACCGAATCATGGTGTCCTGCCTATTTCTTGGGCACTATATAGCGAGCATGCTATAGTGGCCATGTGTGGGAAGTTGAACTGTCCGATGAAGTCGCTGGCTGGTATCTCGGGCTCCCAACGCGGGATCGAGCTTTCGCGGACCGGGCGCTTGACCGGCTTTCGACGCTGGGACCGCAACTGGCGATGCCTCATACAGAGTGCTCGGGGCCGGACTGAGAGAGCTGCGGTTCAGCTGCGAGGGAACCGCTCGACGGATCACCTATTACTTCGATACCGAACGGAAAAGGATCACCTTGACGACGTTTCGCAAGCAGCGCAACAACGAACGCAGCGAAATTGACCGCGCACAAAAGGCGAAACGTGGAGATCAAAGAGCGAAGGAGGCACAGTGATGGCCAAGTTGGATGAAGTGCGTGGTCGGCACCCAATTGAGGATCAGGCCGCCTATGACCGTGCCTATGCCGAAGCAGACCTGGCTGGCCGACTAGCCGAGATTGTCTATCGGTTGCGCACCGCGGCCGGCTTGACTCAGACCGAATTGGCTCGCCGGATGGGGACCACCCAGTCAGCGATCGCCAGAGTCGAGAGTGGCGGGTCGACACCAACCCTAGACTTGTTGGACCGGGTTGGCCGGGCTGTTGGTGTGGAGATCACTCTGACGGTCAGTGGTGAGGCTCTTCGTTTCGGCGCCACCGCTGCCTGACCCCCGCGGCGTGAGCTGACGCTTTTTGCGAAAGAACCTGGCCAATTTTGCCGCCATCGCCGGGTGGTCAACGGTGAACCGACGCATTTTTACTGCGATTTCCAGTGCCGCAACTCAGGCACGAGTTATACCGGCGATGGTGGCTGGCATGGCGAGCGCCTCAATCGTGATCGGCTTGACGATGCCCTCAGGCAGCGAAGCGAAGCACTATTACTTTTCCCATAGTGACACTTTCTGTCGGCCGAGCCAAGGCAAGACTGAACGATCTCGCGCGAATTGCGAATTCCCAACACGAACGCTTTACATTGACACGCAACGGAACGCCCGAGGTGGTGTTGGTTTCCGTCGGCGATCTGGAGGGACTGCAAATAACGCTGGAAGTCCTTTCGGACTCGACTTCAATTGCCATGAATGAGGAGGCACTTGCCGAAATCAACGGCGGAAGCTCTGGCGGGATGACTGTGCGAATGCGCAGTGAAATCGTCCGATAAGCTCGATAGCGATGTGACGACCTTTTCAGGGTTGAGATCCTAGGCCTATTGAGGAGCCCCCAGAGGGTGCAATCCGCTTGGCAAATCTGCGTTTGCTTGCACGATCGCTCTCAGCGAGGACCGCCAAGCGCAACAAGACACGTTGTAGCAGGTCAGCCCTTATATGTAGCCAAGGTGCTAGCGTCGGAAAAGAGGTCTCAGAGCACAAATGTTGGTCAGCGACTTGAGCTACGCGCGCTGAGCACCTCTGCGTGCCGGTCGGCGGTGACGTCCGCTACGGTCGGATATCCACAGATTGCCAGCCGGACTATCGCCAAGCAACTCGACCGTAACAGACTTTTCCGTTTTAGTCTTAACCGACTCTTGGACACGCAGACATGTCCCGTCGACTTCTTAATAAGCTCCAATGTCTCCGGACGACTAGGTAGTAGGGCCACCATGCAGCCCGCGACATGCGGAGTGATCCCCTCGAATCACGACTCCCGTGCTACTACTGCAATGAGAGACGGTCACGCGAGAATCTCCACTGTCCGTTAGGGGTGCGCCACGAGGGCGGCCTTGAGAAGGGGAAACTGATCGGAACAAACGCGGGAATGGTCCCCGACACCCCTTGGGAACAACCCCCAGCCCGTAAGGGTGAGGATTGTTCCCAAGTGGTGTGTCGTGTAGATATGGTGATTCAATCGTGCGTGTCGGCTTTTTCAAATTTTAGGGGTGCTGGCGATGGGCCGCAACTGATAATCGCCCGGGATTCGAGTCCACCAATCCTTTGTGGACGCCAGTCGGCTGTTAAGGTCACGCCCCA
>JAKASN010000487.1 GCA_021819025.1 Actinomycetes bacterium
ATCCGCCAGGGCCTTGATCTGTTCGTCGACGGCCCCACTGGCGGCAAGGTACACCCCGCGGCCGAAGAAGAGGACCCGCACATCGTCGTCGCGGTTCTCTTTGAGGCGCTGGGCCATTACCAATCCGGGGATTGCGCGTGCAGGGTCGTCACTGAGAATCAGGAAGGCTATCTTTGCTTGGCTCACTTACGGCTCCCGCGTTGAGGATCGTTCTTCTGTGTCCAAACTAACCCGAGTACGAATCTGGCTGGTTGACGCCTGGATGGGAGGGCGCCACGGCGCGGGTTCACGATACCGCTGCCGCGGCGGCGTTTCATCGGCCGTCGCAAAGTGGTTGATACTCGGGAGGCATCGATCCACGGGCCGCGTTGGTGCCCTCAGGCGTGGGGTCCCGGAGCGAGCACGGCTTTGGCGGCCCGGGCAAGGATATCGCGCTGGCGTTCTTCAGGAAGACCGACGTTGTGGAAGAGGCTGGACTGGATCGCGCTGATTGCCGCGTGGACCAGGGCCCGGGCCGTCGCGTCGTCCAGCCCGCCGTGGATCTCCCGCACCACATGGACCCATTCCTCCACATAGCGCCGCTGCTTGCGCCTCAGGCGCACGCGGTCCTCGTCGGGCAGGTTGCGGATCTCGTTGTGGTAGACCTGGGCAAGCGCCCGGTCGCGCACCACGAATTCCACCTGGGCGGCGATGAGCCGCTCCAGTGTCTCGTCCAGGTCCTGGTTCGCCTCCATGGTCGCTGCTTCATCGGCGAGCAGGTCGTCAATGGTCCGGTCGAACAGCGCCACCAGGATCGCCGACTTGCTCTCGAAGTGGCGATAGATGCCCGAGCCGCAAGGCTCGCACCTACTAGCGGGACTTTCCTGGCTAGTTAGAGCCGACCTCACGAAAGTCCAGTTCAGCGGTAACAACCAAGGCCACATCGTGTAGTACCTAGGTCATCGCCGAGGAGCATAGGCATCGAGTCCAAAGAGTTGGTAGAGCTGTGTTTGGGTCGAGTCCATCTCGGTGAGCATGCGCCTGGCACGGGGACGTCCGCGTTCTGCTTGATAGAGAAGTACCGTCTCTTGGATGCCCGCGAGCGCCGAGAGCAGCTCCCTGACACTCATTACCATCCCGGCTCTTCGGGCCTCACGCACCATGAGCCGAGAAACCGCCAGGGCTATCACGCAGTAGGCAACGTGTACGCGGATCTTCTGGTCGGTCCAGTGGAACATCGGCGAGAAGCTTACGACCTTGGGATCCTTCATCTGGCGAAAGTCTGCTTCGACGCCTGACTGGGAGCGATACGCACCAACCACCCTGGCAATAGGCCAGTGGTCTTGGTCGGTGAAGAGCACCCGCTTGCCAAAGATCTCCTCTTCGAGATCACTTAGAGCCCCTTCGTCGAGCGCGAACTCGAGACGCAAGCTCGCCGGGTGTTCCCCGGTAAGGCTCCAGGTGATGACCCTCTCACACCAGCGGGGCGACAGCACCGCGGCGATCTCGGCTTCGAGGGCGTCGCGGCCCTTTCTGGTTCTTCCCCGCTGGAGGCGCGCTTGGATCTCTGTGAGTTGGCGAGTCGCCTTGGCCACGGTCTGGGCGAAGCCCCGTGACTGCTTGTCGTGGAGGTTCTGCGAATGGGTAACAATCAGGCGGTACTGCGCGCCGAGCGCCGTCTTGCGGGTCTCAAACGCTGTGAGGCTGCCAAAGGCCGCCTCATCGACGAGTTGGTAGCGCTCTGGTGGTACCGCGAGGAGTTCGGGGTGATCAGACGGTGGTAACGACCCAACGAAGTGCAGTGCGCTATCGGCGATCTTGGCCTGGTTGGCTTCTGAGTCCTGTCCTGCGTCAAATACCAGAGTGAGCTCGGCCGTCTCGCCAGCGAGCTCTTTGAAACGCCTGGCGAGTTCCTCGACCATGAGCCCGAACTGCGTAACATCGGGACGGTTGCCGGCATAGGCGTGAGAGACGAGGGGGATTCCTCCGTCAACCGAAACGACAAGACCCAGTCCCACCAGGCGCAGGTCGGTACGCTTCTGCTTGGCATGGCCACGCTGGGCGATCGGGGCGCGTTCGTTGGCCGAGTCGATGTAGGTGGCGAAGTTGGTCATATCCAGCACCAGCCCCGAGCAGTCGATCCCGAAGACCTCGACTGCTCGCGCTACGATGCGTCGTTCAATCTCGACGAGCTCATCTATAGAGATCGCATCCATCGCGTCGAAGAAGCGCCGGTGATCAAGGGCAGACCGGTCCAGGGTTACCCAGCGCTCGCCAGCGGTAGTCGCCCACCACTGCGCGAACGCCAATTTAGAGCGAGGAGCGACCACCCGGTTTGCGATCATCAGGGCGAAGTAGGTCCCCACCGACGCCGAGGCGTCGCTTCGGCGTCGTCGCACAACGTCGTCGACGATACCTACCACGCCGAGGCGTTCAATCACCGACCAGGCGGCTGCGAGATCTCCGAAAGCCAAGTGGTGACTGCGATCGGGCTCGCCCGGTCCCGCCTCGGCCAGTCGGGCCGCCACCTCCTCGGCACTCCCCAGGTAGCGCTGAGAGACGATGCGGGGCTTGCCGTTGACCCTGGCGGACTCCGCCAGGTAGTAGTAGGACTTCCCGTCCTGCTTTTTGGCGATCAGATATGCCATATCTAGGTACTACAGTAGCACACCAAATGCCAAGAACATCTAGAACTTGTAATATCCCTGGTCAGAGGCGAACTTCTACATCCAGCCAAAGTCGGTTCTCAGGGCGTCGGATCAGCTAGCCAGGAAGGTCCCGCTAGGCTCCGGCCGCTGCCC
>JAKASN010000488.1 GCA_021819025.1 Actinomycetes bacterium
TCTTCTTGATCGGCATGAAGGTATCGAGACCTACCGAGAGCTCCACCCTAAGAATGCGTGCACCACTGGCTGCCATGGCGTCAATGACCCCCTGGTCGAGGTGAAGTCCCGCGGTAGGTGCCGCGGCCGACGAGGGTCGATTGGCGTATACGGTTTGGTAGCGTTCCGGCTGCAAAAGCGGCGACTTGATATAGGGCGGCAAGGGCATCTCGCCAAGTGACTCCACCACCGCGGTATCATCCAACTTCACCAAGAACTTCACTGGCGCGTCGCCTTCGCGCTCTTGGCGCTCGACGACCACCAGCACCCGTTTACCGCGGGAGTCGAAGAACTCTGCGTCCACCGCCACGTTACGACTCGGGTTACCAAGCGCCGTCCAAATCCCCGGCAGTCGCTCTTCAAGAAGAAGAAACTCTATTACACCACCGGTTGGGCGCCGCAGCCGAAGTCGCGCAGGCAGGACCCGGGAGTCATTGACCACGACAATATCGCCTGGCGCACACAAGTTCGCCAGGTCAGCGACCCGCCGATCCACAAGGTTGCCGCCAGTGGCGTCTAAAAGGCGCGCTGCGGACCGGGGCTCCATCGGAGCCTGGGCAATGCGATCGGTGGGAAGTTGGTACTGGTATCGCGCCATCTCATCGCCATCGCCGCCACTAAGTTCCAAGGGGTGTGCTGGGATCATCTTGGGATTAAATCCTAGGGTGAGCCGCAATCGCTACCACCAGGCGAATTGTTCCACCTCAGGTCTGGGGAAAGCCAAAGTCCACTCCAGGGAGGCGTTCATCGGCCCACCGCTGGGTGATAACTTTGCCTCGGGTGTAGAACTTTACCCCCTCTTCCCCATGTACATGGGTGTCACCAAAGAGGGAGTGTTTGTTGCCACCAAAGGAGTAATAGGCTACCGGAACCGGAATCGGTACATTGATTCCAATCATTCCAGCGTCCAGCTCGCTCTGAAAGCGATGTGCAGCCGCCCCCGATCGCGTGAAGATCGCTGCGCCATTGGCGTAGGGGTTGGCATTTACCATGCGAAGGGCGGCATCAGAATCTGGCAGGCGGCACACCGAGAGCACCGGACCGAAGATCTCATCCCGATATACCTTCATGGAGTCTTTGACTCCGTCGACCAAGCTCGGCCCAAGGTAGAAGCCCGGACTACCTGCCAAAGGATGGTCGCGACCGTCAAGCACTACCTCGGCGCCTTCGCCTTTTGCCCCCGCGAGGTAGCTTGCGACCTTGTCGCGATGTTCGCGGCTCACTAGGGGACCCATGTCGACACCTTCATCGAGTCCGCTGCCGACACGGAGATCCTCGACGCGCGAGAGGATCTTGGCGATAAGGTCATCTGCGATATCCCCTACCGCCACCAGCACCGATATTGCCATGCATCGCTCACCAGCCGATCCATAGGCTGCGGAAACAGCAGCGTCTGCAGCGGCATCCAAGTCGGCGTCGGGTAGCACCACCATATGGTTCTTGGCGCCGCCGAGCGCTTGAACCCTCTTGCCGTTGGCGGCGGCGCGCGAATAGATATAGGAGGCGACAGGGGTGGATCCGACAAAACTCACCGCACGGACTCCTCGATGATCGAGAATGGCATCCACGACTTCTTTGTCGCCCTGCACGACGTTTAACACCCCTTCAGGCAATCCTGCCTCGAGAAAGAGTTCCGCCAATGCCAGCGAAGCGCTGGGATCTTTTTCTGAGGGCTTGAGGATAAAAGTGTTGCCAGTCGCAATGGCAATGGGAAACATCCACATCGGAACCATTGCCGGAAAGTTGAAGGGGGTAATTCCGGCTACCACACCGAGGGGCTGGCGGATCGAGAAGGTATCAACGTCTCGAGAGACGCCATGGGAGTATTGGCTCTTTTGAACCTGAGAGATTCCGCAGGCAAACTCGACAACCTCCAGACCACGGCGCACCTCGCCGGTGGCGTCCGGCAGGGTCTTGCCATGCTGGGAAGAGATCAGCCGAGCGATGTCGGCGACGTTTTTATCCAGCAGTTCGCGGTAGGCAAAGAGGATCCTGGTTCGCTGGCTTAGCGAGGTGGTTCCCCAACTTAGGAAAGCTTCCCTCGCGGCATCGACAGCCGCATCCACCACGCTGGTGTCGCCCAAGGTGACTTCAGCACTCATCTCGCCAGTTGCGGGGTTGAAAACAGGCCCACGCCGCGCCTTTTCGTCGATAAGCGATTTTCCATTGATAAAGTGACCGATTAATTGCGTCATAAAGTTCATCCTTAATGTAAATTCTCATCCCTTATCGCAAGGGAAGCAGGGGTGTAACTAAAAACTTCCCGAAGCATTGACTAAATATTTGCCGCCGCCGCTAGGGCCTCGACAAGGCGATCGACTCCATGGTCGGCCTCTCCCTGGGTCAAGGCGAGCGGGGGCGCTATGCGCAAGACGTTGCCCGCGATGCCGCCTTTGCCAATCAATAAGCCGCGAGACTTTGCCTCTTCAAGAACCGCGCTCGCCAGAGCCGGTGCTGGATCAACGCTGCCGGGATGGCAAAGTTCTACACCAATCATGAGGCCCTTGCCTCGGACGTCAGCCACGATGGGGTTGTGGGCAGTCTCGGTAGAAATGCGATTAATCATGTGGCGGCCAACCTTGGAAGCGTTCTCTTGCAGGTCGTGGCTGAGCAAATAGTCGAGGTTTGCCAAAGCCCCTCGGCTGACCAGCGGTGACCCTCCAAAGGTTGATATCGACGTTCCGTTGATAGAGTCGATAACTTCTCCACGTCCGATTACTCCCGCCATCGCGAGGCCGT
>JAKASN010000489.1 GCA_021819025.1 Actinomycetes bacterium
AGGTGAATCGGAGCTCTCGGGGGGAGTGATAAAAGGTCGCATGTTGATGTACAGATCAAGTTCGAAGCGGAGCTTGAGAAGCAGGCCGCGCTCTAATGTTCCCGCCGGTACCTCCTTGGAGCCAATCGGCGGACCCACCGCGCCGAGCATTATGGCGTCAAAGCCTCGAAGCTCCTCAAGGACGGCATCAGGAAGGACTTCGCCAGTGCGAACATAGCGAGAAGCGCCGAGGTCGAAGGAGGAGGTATTGATCTTTACCTTGGTTGCCCGCACTACTTTCATGGCCTCGGCAACCACCTCAGGGCCAATACCGTCCCCGCCGATTACGGCAATGTTGTAGCTGCTCAACGATTCCTCTTTCTATTCATCGCTCGTCGTGCCGGGATCGTGCCACGAATTGGCAATAAAAAAGACCGCTCACGCAATGTGACCGGCCTTACAAGCTTGCGGCTCAGATGGACTGAGTCACAAGCAGTTCAAATAATTACTACGAAACTGTTGATCGGTGTATGTTCAATCTTCACGAGACGCCCCATCGAAATTTATTTACCACCACAATAGCAGGGTGGCGAAGATCGTGCCACATCGGGAGAAGTATGCGAATCAGCCTAGGAGCCGATTTCGACAATCTCCACTTGGAGTTCGCCGCCCGGAGCGCGGTAGGCAACCACTTCGCCGGTACGCTTGCCAAGCAAGACTTGGCCCAAAGGGCTGCTCGGCGATAGCGAGGCCATCCCCTCACGCTTCTCCTCGATCGAGCCAAAAAAGAACCTCTCTACCTCGTCGTCACCGAGGTATCGGATTCCGATCACGCATCCAATTGCGACCTCTTCGAAGGTGGTGTCCTCATCAAGGATCACGGCATCCTTCAAAATGCCCTGGATTTGGCGAATTCTCGCCTCCATCTTTCCTTGGGCGTCCTTGGCGGCGTGATAGTCGCCATTTTCCTTTAGATCGCCGAGGGCGCGGGCAGCTTCAATCACTTTGGCGATCTCGATCCGCCCGCGCGTAGTGAGATCCTCCAGTTCGGCCGCGAGCCTCTCGTACGCTTGTTTGGTTAAAGTTTGTGCCACGCAATCAAAGATAGACGAATATCGACACGCCTCAGAACCGCTCAGAAAGTGACGACCGCGAATCTCTCACCCGAGGAAGGGCCGCCAGGGCAAGAACGGCCGAAGCGGAGATTCGATGCGCAACGTTTCATTCAGCGCAAAGTTGAGCCTGGCGCGAAAAGCGAAACTATTCTCAATAGAGCGATGACAATTGCATCACCGCTTCGTGTTGTCAAAACTTTACCAAGAGCTGGCACCGACAGATGGCTGATCACGACCCTGGGAGAGCATGAGATGGCTGGCAGAACGTTGAGTGAAAAGGTTTGGGATGATCACGTCGTCCACCAAGGCGATGGCACGCCGGACTTGCTCTTTATCGACATGCATTTAATTCACGAAGTCACGTCGCCCCAGGCCTTCGACGGCCTGCGCCTCGCGGGGCGAAAGCCGCGGCGTCCCGATCTTTCCATCGCCACCGCTGACCACAACGTCCCCACCATTGACATCGATAAGCCCGTGGCAGATCCCATCTCGCGCAAGCAGCTCGAAGTCCTTTCCGCCAACTGCGCCGAGTTCGGCATCACCCTTTATCCAATGGGAAGCGCAAATCAAGGCATCGTGCACGTCATCGGACCGGAGAAAGGACTCACGCTCCCGGGAATGACCATCGTTTGTGGAGATAGCCATACTGCGACGCACGGAGCCTTTGGGGCCCTTGCTTTCGGGATCGGTACTTCTGAGGTCGAGCATGTCCTTGCCACTCAGACTCTTCCTCAACTTCGCCCCGGCACTATGGCCGTCGAAGTCGATGGAGATCTCCCTGCGGGGGTAAGCGCCAAGGATCTCATTCTCGCCATCATCGGACAGATTGGCACGGGTGGGGGGATCGGATATGTGATCGAGTACCGCGGAGAGGCGATACGCAAGCTCTCCATGGAATCGAGAATGACGATATGCAATATGAGCATCGAAGCCGGTGCCCGTGCGGGAATGATTGCTCCTGATGAGACGACCTTCGCCTACGTGAAAGGTCGACCCTTCGCCCCCAAGGGCGAGGCCTTCGACGCGGCGGTGGCGTATTGGTCGACTCTCGCCACCGACGCGAATGCAAAGTTCGACAAGGTAGTTCACATTGACGCCAGCAAACTGGCGCCCTATGTCTCCTGGGGAACCAATCCCTCTCAGGTCGCACCGATCACCGCGACGATACCGGACCCACAGAGCTTCGCCGAGCCGGCTCAGCGCGAGTCCGCAACTCGAGCACTGCGCTATATGGGGCTTAGCGCTGGCACCAAAATTGCCGACGTAAAGGTGGACACCGTCTTCATCGGCTCTTGCACAAACTCTCGGATCGAAGACTTACGCGCAGCCGCAGCGGTGGTAGCGGGCAAAAGTGTTGCGCCCGAGATTCGCGCTCTCGTCGTACCTGGATCGCACTTGGTGAAAGTGCAAGCGGAGTCCGAAGGACTCGACAAGATCTTCAAAAGTGCGGGCTTTGAGTGGCGCGAAGCGGGATGCTCGATGTGCCTTGGCATGAATCCCGACACTCTCAAGCCAGGCGAGCGCTCCGCGTCCACCTCGAACCGGAACTTCGAAGGCCGCCAAGGTAAAGGCGGGCGCACTCATCTCGTCTCCCCCGAGGTAGCTGCCGCAACCGCAATCGCGGGGCACTTCGCGGCCCCTTCGGATATTTAGTCACCGCTTCAAAACCAACCCCTCCAACCCA
>JAKASN010000490.1 GCA_021819025.1 Actinomycetes bacterium
CGATGGCCGAACCTGAGGCGATGGCCGAACCTGAGGCGATGGCCGAACCTGAGGCGATGGCCGAACCTGAGGCGATGGCCGAACCTGAGGCGATGGCCGGGGAAGAGGTAAGTGCGTCAAGGCACGAGAAACTCGGTCTGAGCGATATCGATGCGATTTGGATGTATCGCAAAATGGTCGAGGCGCGCCTTTTGGACCAAAAAATGTGGAACTTGAACCGCTCAGGTAAGGCACCGTTCGCGATTTCATCCCAGGGTCATGAGGCAACACACATTGGGCTCGCCGCCGCTATCAAACCCGGCCTGGATTGGGTATTGCCCTACTATCGCGATCTCGGCCTCGTGCTAGGACTCGGGGCATCACAGCACGAAATACTTCTCGCACACCTCGCCAAGGGCACTGACCGAATGTCGGGCGGACGTCAAATGCCGAACCATTGGAGCATACCGGAACTGCGAGTGGTAACAGGCTCGTCCCCTATCGCTACGCACCTGCCGCACGCTGCGGGTATTGCATTAGCGATTCAGAAGAATGCCCAGGATGAAGTGGTATTCGTAACCTTCGGAGACGGTGCGACATCCAAGGGTGACTTCCATGAGGCAATGAACTTCGCAAGCATCCACCAGTTGCCCATGGTCTTCATCTGCGAGAACAACGGATACGCGATCTCGGTTCCATTGGACAAGGAAAGCGCGGTTAGTGACATCGCGCTTCGTGGCTCGGGCTACAACATGTACTCTGCGATAGTCGACGGAAATGATCCGCTCGCGGTCTATGAAGCTGCCAAAGAAGCTCGCCAACGGGCGGCTAGCGGAGGTGGGCCAACCTTGATCGAGGCCAAGACTTATCGATTCCTTTCCCACACCTCTGATGACGACGATCGAACCTATCGATCCGCAGAGGAGGTCACGGCAGCACGCTTACGCGATCCGCTGCCGAAATTCGCAGCATACCTTTTTAGCCACGGCCTTCTTACAGACGAAGACGAGACTACCTTATACGGCGAAATTAAGGCGAGTATCGATGTCGAAGCTGACTGGGCCGTTGGAGAACCCGAGCCTGACCCACGTTCCATCGAAACCGGAGTTTACGCCAAGCCGATCAGCTTCGCGGCGCCAGCAATTTACGCAGATCCAGCAGAGGAAGCCTCAGACCAAGGACGCGAAGTCAATTACATTGAGGCGATACGTTCAACACTGGACTCGCTCCTTGAGGAGTTTCCACAGGCCGTTATCCTGGGCGAGGACGTTGGCAAGCGTGGCGGCGTGTTCAAGGCAACTGAAGGACTTTTCGCCAAGTATGGCGAAGACAGGATTGTCGACACGCCACTTGCGGAATCTGGCCTAGTTGGAATCGGCATCGGCATGAGTGTGAGCGGCAAGCTTCCGATCGTGGAGATTCAATTCGCGGATTTCATCCATTCTGCATTTGATCAAATTGTTTCTGAAGCAGCGAGGTTCCACTATCGATCTGCCGGGGCGTATTCGTGTCCACTTGTCATTCGCACTCCATATGGCGCTGGAGTCCATGGGGGCTTATATCATTCCCAGTCAATTGAAGCCACATACGCTCATATCCCCGGATTGAAGGTTGTCGCGCCGTCCACCCCGGCGGATGCGGCTGGCCTGCTTAGAAGCGCCTTAATGGATCCGGACCCGGTGCTCTTTCTCGAGCACAAGAAGGCGTATCGGCTCATCAAGGGGAATTTGCCATCCCCTATACCGGAAGTCCCGATCGGTCGCGCCGCGATAGTGCGTCCAGGGACAGAACTCACCATTATCACTTACGGGCTGATGCGTCACTACGCCCTGGAGGTCGCCGAGGGTCTCGCCGACACCGCAAGCATAGAAGTGGTCGACTTACGGACCATCGCGCCGCTCGACGTGGCGACGATTGTCGATTCTGCAAAACGCTGCGCAAAAGTCTTAGTGGTCCATGAAGACAACTTCGCCTTCGGAGTTGGCGCTGAAATTGCCGCAACGATTATGGAGAACGCCTTCTTCTATCTGGACGCTCCCGTAATGAGGCTATGTTCCCCAATGATTCCTATTTCGCCATTTTCGGGAACATTGGAGAAGGAAGTCCTCATTACTCCTGAAAAAATTCGAGCATCCGTCTTGGAGCTCCTGGCATTTTAGTCCTGTATGCTTCGGGGTTCTAACTGTCGGCTCTGGACAAGGAGATCGTGGTAGAGCCGATCCACCCTGAGCTTTATCTCATCGCGGATTGCCCGCACCGCAGGCAATTGCTTTCCCGCAGGATCTTCGAGCTCCCAATCAAGGTAGGTCTTTCCGGGAAAGACCGGACACGTGTCGCCGCACCCCATGGTAATAATCACGTCGGCCTGACGTGCGCCTTCATAAGTCAATGGCTTGGGGAATTCCATCTCAATGTCCAGACCGATCTCGGCCATTGCCTCCACGACGACCGGGTTTAGTGATGCTGCCGGTTCGCTTCCAGCAGAACGCACGATAACATCATCGCCGGCGACTTGATGGAGCAGTGCCGCAGCCATTTGGCTTCTACCCGCATTGTGTACGCACACGAAGAGTACTTCAGGTTTCACATGAATCACCGTTCTATCGAGTGACCGCCTTTAGCTGACAAAGGGGCCGCGAGTGACATCTATCATATCGATATCTATCAATATGATAGCTTGACCTACAAGCACACCCGCTAACATATCCATCGATGTCGATACAAAGTTCGTTCCCCCCAACAATTGCGTCTGATCTTTACGGCTGCGTGAGCACAGCCACCCAGGGCGCCTAGATC
>JAKASN010000491.1 GCA_021819025.1 Actinomycetes bacterium
CCGTACCGGCTCATCGCTATCGTCGAGCAGTTTGACAAAGAGTTCGAGGGGAAGGGCGCGATTTTGGGCAAGGCGAAAGCGTACCGCGAAATCGCTATCGCGGCCAAGGTGCGCAAGTGTTGTCAAAGGAGTTGCTGGGTTGTTGGCGACCCAGCCCCGGACCGCAGCGACGTCATCGGCTGCGAGGTTCTCAAGTAACCAAGTCGGGAGATAGGAAAATCTTGCCAGCTCGGCACGCACTCGCCAGTCGTGATGTAAAGAGAGAGCTAGAAGTCGTGAGCTGCGGCGGCCACACCGATGGGTATCGGGCTGCGAAACGACATTGTCGGCGAAAGATCTCCAGGGCACTTCGAGCAGTCCGTCTCTCTCGGAGCGGCCCGCGATGAGCTCCGAGGTAGTTGCGGACACCTCCCTCCGTGGCGAGACTGCCATTATTTCCGCCGTGCAATTAGGACTATGTCCGGGCATCGGAGGTGGCGAACTCTTCGCGGGCGCAAAGACCACTCGACATGGGCAATCCCTATTCCTCTCTGAGGTGAGCTCTTTGCCATCCTCGCTTTCGGGGTGCAAAGAGGGCGAAACCAAGTTCATATGGGACTCAAGTGCTGCGCTGACACTCTTTGAATGCGCCATTGAGGTGCAAGGCATTGCCCGGGGTTGCGATCGGGGCGCTCTCAAGGGTTGAAAGTCCCGCGCTTGGGGCGATCTTGGATGCACTTTTGTCTCCATTGCGAATATTAGGGATCATCTCGCCCGAAAAGTCTGCTAATGAAGGCTTCGTCACTCAGAGTGATATTCTTGAGGGAAATGGTGGAGTCCCCAAGGGTGCAATGGTGGTGAAAAGTGGCGCAACGCCTTGACACTCAAGGTGGACAAGGATAATATCGGGGCGCCGAACGGGTAAGCGTATCTAAAAATTCTCCGTCGCTTGACATGCTGAGCTGCGTTTGGGTGAGGCGAGGCGAAAGTTGCCTGATGGCTTCTCGGAGATCTCGGCGCCGTTGTTGTCTGCCCGAGAAGGGAGGCGAGATAAGGTGGCACAGAAGCAGAGAAAAGCCGGGTGGTACTGGCTTTTTCTCATTCCTTTCATAGCAACGCTGGTACCTTCGCTCTATGCGAGGGAAACACCAGTTCTTGGAGGCTTTCCGTTCTTCTATTGGTACATGATTCTTTGGATCATTCTTGTAGGAGTGATAAGCGGGGCAATCTACTTTCTCTCAGAGCCGAGAGGGTAACTGGCTTTCCCAATGACCTCGGATAGGCGCCCGGCGAGATTTCGCGAGCGCGTCTGTTGTGGTACAACTAGTGCATCGGGGGACTGAGCTTTATGAAATGGCAAGCGTTCGTTGTTTTTCTAGTGCTTTTCGTGGTAGTCGCGGGGATGGGGTTTTATGCGGCACGATGGCGGCGAGGCGATCTCAACCTGCTGGATGAATGGGGCCTGGGAGGGCGTCGCTTCGGTACCGTAGTAACCTGGTTTCTCCTCGGCGGAGACCTCTACACCGCCTACACCTTCATCGCCGTTCCAGCCCTGGTTTATGGGGTGGGTGCCTTCGGCTTTTTCGCGGTGCCCTATACCATCGTGGTCTTTCCGATCATGTACATCGTGATGCCGAGGCTTTGGAGAGTTAGCAAAGCCAATTCGCTAGTGACTCCTGCCGATTTCGTGCGCGCGCGATTTGACTCACGATCGATGGCAACCGCGGTGGCCATCACCGGAATCATTGCCACCATGCCTTATATAGCGCTGCAGCTGGTGGGAATACAGGCGGTGCTCACGGTTCTGGGCATCAAGGGAACCGGGCTGGCCAAAGACCTTCCACTGCTCATCGCCTTTGCCGTGCTGGCCGCCTACACCTATACGTCGGGCCTCCGTGCTCCGGCGCTGACCGCTTTCGCCAAAGACGTTCTCGTCTATCTCACCATCATCGTCGCGGTGATCGTGATTCCCGCCAAGCTTGGCGGGTTTGGGCACATCTTCTCGGTGGCTTCGACTCAACTCACCTTGGAAAAAGGCTCGATCATTCTCTCGCCGAAACTCTACGGAGCTTTTGCTACTTTGGCGCTGGGGTCAGCCTTTGCCTTGCTGCTCTATCCGCACGTGATCACCGGTACCCTGGGCGCTAAGAGTGCGCGCACCATCGAGCGCAACACCGCGATCTTGCCGATCTACTCCATCGCACTGGCGTTAATCGCCCTGCTCGGATATATGGCGATTGCCGCGGGCATCACCACCAAGACGACGTCGCTGGTGGTACCGCTGCTCTTGATGAAGGAGCTCCCGCAATGGTTCGTCGGAGTAGCCTTTTCCGCCATCGCCATCGGGGCTCTAGTGCCAGCGGCGATCATGTCGATCGCGGCTTCAAACCTTTTTACTCGCAACATCTACCGAGAGTTCTTCAATCCCGCTGCCACCACTCAGCAGGAAGCCAAGGTCGCCAAAGGCGTCTCTTTGGTGGTAAAACTGGGGGCGCTGCTGGTGGTGCTCCTAGTGCCAGTGCAGTACTCCATCTATCTCCAGACCTTGGGTGGAATTTGGATTCTGCAGACCGGGCCAGCCATCATCGGCGGACTCTGGACGAGGTGGTTCCACAAGCGAGCTCTCCTGGTGGGGTGGCTCGTGGCGATGGCCTGGGGTACGCAAATGGCGGCCTCGGTGCACTTCAAGTCTTCCATCTACGTGCTACACCTCTTTGGCAAGGTGATTCCGGGATACGCGGCAGTCTTTGCTGTGGTAGCCAATCTCGTCATCGTGGTGGTGCTTAGATCGGAA
>JAKASN010000492.1 GCA_021819025.1 Actinomycetes bacterium
TGTCACTAATAGGTCGCAGGGAACGAATTTCCGCAGATGTAATAGATATGCGGCTGCGTTGTCCATAGCATGCAGTGCTCATCGTTCATGCTTGCTGAAATGTCGTAGTCGATACTGCCGAGTTGGTATTGCCATACAATCATCTCTTGTCCCATAATCAAGCAATTTCCTGCGAGATTGTTGTTGTGGTCATTGACGTACGGTGCCTGTGGGCCCGTTGGATTCGACAGATAATTGTTGGTCGGCATGTTGCACGTCCCAAGACCGGCCTGCCAAGCGGGAAACCACTTATTACCCCAGCCCCAGTTGTCGAAGAACAAAGAGAGGTCGTTGCCGTTGATATATATTCCGCCGGGAATACCTATAAGTGTCTGCAACTCTGACACGAATCCCGAGACAACATTTACGTTTGCTTGCCAATCCGCTGATCCCGGAGCAGGCGACGGATACCAGCCATAGTAGTTAGATCCGGTGTTCTCTACATCGCCAAAGATCGTCTGACCGGTAAAGGCCAGATTATGTCCATAGTACAAACAGTTGTACGCATTTGTAGCTTGTTGAACACCAAATGAAAAGGCCGCGTTACCAATGAGGGGGGCTGGCCCCGCGAGAAACGCGTAACCATAGGTGTTGAAGCTGCCTTCGTTCCCAGTAAAATATTGGGTGTCGCAGGACGAAGTCGAAAGGTTGCTCACGCGGCCTATATAGAAGTCTTGGACCGAAGAATTATTCACCTGCGGCGTCGAAGTGCCGCTGTCCGATCCGTAAGACCATGCACTGGAAAGCATGACGAGCCTGCAAATCACAAAAAGCCGGGCCGCACGCTTTACCGTTGGGTTCATTGCATGTTCCTAGGTGTGACTAAGTTACAGCATTAGGATATTATCCCACGTCGAATACGTCAAGCATCACGGCATATCTTCGCCGCCCGCGAAGGACGAGCTGACCTCGAAGCGTCCGGTCAAATGAATGCCACGTTGCAAGCTGTCGACGAACAATGTGTTTTCAAACGAGGGCTGGTTTGCTTTTGGAGATTGCCTCGACTTTTTCCAGAAGTGCGTTTCCCGGTGACGAGTATTAGATGATTCCTCCACGGGTATCTCGTTTGATGGCCATACTCGACGCAGTGGCCGAAGCACCTCCGCCGCAGTTTTCAGGAGGTGGACAGTGGGAAGCTATGCACAGAGACATGAGTGGGTACTATGAGATTCGTTCACAAGGCCCAAAGCGCGAGCAGTTCCGACTGTTCTGCATCTTGGAAACCCTGACGCGGAGGAACTGCGGCGGCGAGGTCTACCTCGTCCCGCGATCGCAGTCATCACTGGCATGCGAAAGCCATGGATGGTGGTCTTCAGCACTCAAGATTACCGGAATGCACGCATCTTAGGCGACGACTATCTACACACCAAACCCCGCAGGATTGCAACATAGGTTTTGTGCTATCCGTATATATCCCTAAGACGACCCCTGACAGGGCAGATCAGCAGATCGGCGAGTACGGCAGATCCAGGCTATGCGTACATGAAGTCCTGACGGACGACTCTTATTAATGAGTTCTCGGAGAACGGGGTTCTTTATCGTGGTCCAAACCAGCGTCAGCACTGCGGGAGTTCCGATGGCATGGAGCGCAATTGCCTTTAGTCGGTCGGCTCAGTTGGCGGCCATTGACTCGGAAAGAATAGCAGTCCCAAGCCCGCGTATTGCAAGATCAGCAATAGCACCGGGGCACTCGCTTGCAATGCGATTTCGGGTTGTATAGCATTGGCCGCGCGGGCATGGTCGAACACAGTCGGAACATCACCTGCCAATCAGTGGGCAGGGGCCCATGAAGGAGTACTCTAGGAAGACCCACATGGGGAAGAGAAATCGGCAATCGATGGAACCGTCGCGTGCGCGGCGGCAACTCTCTACGGGGAGAAGGTCTCGTCTGCTTGCTGTGATCTCCACCGTGGCAGCTATTGGCGTCTTCCTTGGTGCCTGCGGGAGTTCGCCCCGGTCCTCGGTTTCAAAATCGACATCGACCTCTGCCACTGCTGGGCCCCCACCTTCGTCGACGACCAGCGTTGCCCCTGTAACCAATGGAACCGGCACGACAGGTACATCAACCTCATCCACGATCGCAACTGCCCCGGAAGTTCCCGCGTCCCTCGCGATGGTGTCGTGGGAAACTCTCCCCTATCCCGATCAAGCGCAATGTGCGCTCCCCGATGCCATCGTGGTCAGTCCACTGGCCTTTGACGCGACGATATCGGGCGCGCCATACTACTTTCGCGGCAATAGTGGCCAAGACTTTGCGGTGATCCCGCTGAGATGCACCGGGACGAACAGTCTTACCGACATGGTGCTTCTTTACCAGGGAACCAACACCAGCGAGCCCCAGCTGTGGGAAGTACTCGTCGCCGGTACTTCCCCTGTGTCGAGCTTTGGAGTTCCGGTGGAAACGGTGGCCACGTCCTTCACGGCAGTCTTAGCTCCAAAGGGCATGTTCGCAAACTTCCACAGCGGTTCTCTAGCGTTATGTGGAGGTGTAGCGGGGACCCCCTCCGGGGTCGGAGGGCCCTACTATCTCAACACATTTTTCTTCACCGAAAAGGGTCTACTCTTCGCGCTCTCATCGCATGCAAGTTCGCCGCAGCCGAGCTCGGCAGGTGGTCCCTGCCCTGGCGAATAGCAGCTATTCGAGCTGAAGACGAGCCTCTCCAAGCTAACGAGTGGTGGTAACGCGACGGGATCCTGAAATTCCCAACTCCTTGCGCCACCCTGGATT
>JAKASN010000493.1 GCA_021819025.1 Actinomycetes bacterium
ATGGAGTTCTACGATCCTGCCAAAGTTGCTGAGCCTCTGCGGTCCGAACTCCTAGAAGTATTGGCTAAGAGCCGCAAAGGCGGGGTAGAGCGCGGATTCTCGATGACTCTAGGGAGGTTCCTCGACCCGCGCGATCAAGGCCTTCTCCTAAGCGTCTGCTTTGGCCCGGACTCCAAGGTAGTTGGGTTCTGTCAATGGGTACCGGCCCCGGGGATCAAAGGCTTCTCGCTCGACTTGATGCGCCGCGACCTTGGGCAACACCCGAACGGACTGACCGATCTTATGGTGGTTGCCACCATCGAGCACCTCAAGGATGTCGGGGCAGAGGGATTGAGTCTCAACTTTGCCACCATGCGCGCGGTAATTGCGGGAGAAGGCGAGGAAAACCTCCAGACGCGGCTGGAACGCTGGTTTCTCAAACGACTCTCCGATACCATGCAGATCGAAAGCCTGTGGCGCTTCAATGCCAAATTTAATCCCACCTGGCTCCCTCGATACGTCGTCTTTGACTCTCCAGAGAGCCTTCCACAGGTTGCTCTCGCCATCGCAAGGGCCGAGTCGTTTTGGGAACTGCCCGTAATTGGAAAGTTCTTAGTACCCAGGGGATGAGCAAGAGTTGCTCGATCCATAGCCACGGTCAGAGCTCCACATTTTCGGGACGCATCGCGACTACTTGACCTTGGTCCAGCACTTCCAAGACGCTCCACACACTTGGCCATTGTTGCGAATCTTCGGTGAGTTGACAGCCACGCACCACCTCGCTTTAGCGACTAAGGAGAACCACTGCCCATGGTGGGTTCGCGGACTGATGACACTCACTTCGATCACTGCATCGCATCGAAAAAACCAGCCTCGGCCTTCGCCGATGCCAAACTCGATAAGAACGCGTTCCCCGAGAATGGTTATTACCTAGAGCTCCACAAGCTCGTGCCGCGAGTTAGCCGTTGCCCTATTTGAAAGCAAGCGCGTTAACGGGATTCCTGAGCGATGTAGTTTGTAGAGGTGCAAATCCCAACGTAAGAAGCTTGCTTTTCAGTACGCGCAGACCAACGAACTTTGCGACGTGCCAGTGGCACAGGTGTTACAAGACAAAGCGAACCATACCCGACACGTCGCAGTTCCCCCTCGACTTGGCACACCACCCTGGTGCCCATCGACTCGACGTGAGGCCGAATCGAACCGATTTAATTACCAGCTTCGCGGCCTCGAATTTCGGTGCGAACCCCTTAACCAATCGGGCGCACCCTTCACTCGAATAACATTAACGAACTTTGCCAACGTGCCCATCGACCTTCGCAACGCCGCCCTCCGAGGCATTTCACCCTTCAACAATTATCGGTTGTCGCAGCTAATACCTCGTCAACCAAGCAACTTGAAATGCCTCAAGTTTCGTCGAGTTAAACCGCACGCTCCAGCTCTGACATTTGCCCTTTACGCGAAGATTTACCCGCGCTAGTATTGCACACACATTGGAAGGTGCGCGCCATGATCGCTGGCAGTGGTCGAGTAATTCGACGTGTCGCGGCAGCTGAAGCCTTTAGCTCCAACGCCGATGTGATTCTCTCGCCTCAAAACCAGCGAGGTCCTGCGTCGTTCCCCACTATTTCGGCACCCCCATAACACGCGATCTTCGATCCAGACCACTCCGTCTCGCCCGCTCATCCGACCTGAGTCGCGATCGTAACAGGCGAGCCGCATCAGCCACCTGAACTGCGACGCCGCGCGCCGAACAAATTCACAAATACCTGGAGGTACAAATATGGCGACGGAAGAATCAAGTGAGTTTCAAGTTCCCGAAGCTCAGATTGCGGTGCATTGGAAAGAGGAAGAATATATTTATCCGCCAGCAAAGTTCATATCACAAGCCAATGCCGGTGACCCCGACATACTGCGGCGGTTCGCGGAAAACAACTTTCCCGAGTGCTTCAAGGAGTATGCGGATCTCCTCAGCTGGGATCACTACTGGCATACCACCCTTGACACCAGCAATCCACCATTCTGGAAGTGGTTCGTCGGGGGTCGGCTCAACGCGAGCTACAACTGCGTCGATCGCCACCTCGCAAAGAATCGCAACAAGGCTGCGCTGATATGGGTGCCTGAACTTGAAAGTGAAGAGACTCGCGTCCTCACATATCAAGACCTTTACAGGCGCGTCAACGAGTTTGCCGCGCTCCTTTCCGGCTTTGCAGGCCTAAAGGCCGGAGACCGAATCACCTTCCACCTCCCCATGGTGCCAGAATTACCAGTAGCGATGTTGGCCGCCGCCCGGCTCGGCGTAATCCATTCCGAGGTATTTGGGGGCTTCAGTGGCAATGCCGCGGGAGAGCGGTCTGCCGATGCCGCAAGCCATGTGCTGGTGACCATCGATGGCTACTACCGCAATGGGCAGTTGCTTGACCACAAAGCCAAGGCTGATGAGGCCGTGCAACGCGCACACGATCTCGGCTTTGAGGTCGAAAAAGTGCTGGTATTTCAAAGGCATAGCGGCATCTACAGCTCGCAAACCCCCATGGTACCGGGAAGAGATTTCTTTGTAGATGAGGTAATTAAGCCCTACCGCGACAAGATCGTAGCTCCGGTATCGATGCCGGCGGAGGCACCGCTCTTTCTGATGTACACCAGCGGTACGACGGGCAAACCAAAAGGTTGCCAGCACTCCACCGGCGGATATCTGTCCTACGTAGCGGGAACGTCCAAGTTTTACCAGGACATTCATCCAGAAGACACTTATTGGTGCTTTGCGGACATCGGGTGGATCACCGG
>JAKASN010000494.1 GCA_021819025.1 Actinomycetes bacterium
GCTTGCTCTCGAGAGCCCGCTCAAAAGCGAGGGAGAATACGAAGGACCCGAGACGATGTACTTGTTGGCGAAGTCAATAAAGGGAATTCCCGTTGCCGTAGCTGCATAAGGCGGCTGATCGTACTTGGAGAACAGCTGATTCTGCAAGGCGGTGGGCGTTTGCAGAGTAGTGTAGCTGCCGTTAGAGGGGATATTGGTCTGCATCTCCACGGATTGAAAGTCAATGTAGGGGCTGGAGTAGTGAGAACCGTAGAAGCTGAAGGTCTGGGTATTGGGGTAGACGTCAGTACTCGAAGACGAGGTGGTATGCAAGTTGGAGAAGGTTCCGAACTTTGAGAGTGCGATGATCAGCGGCCAGCGCTCGGCCGCACAGTAGGGACAGTAATCGGCGCCCATATAAAGGACCACCGGCTTACCCCCGCTGGTAAAACTTGCGCCACCCGTTACCTTGTAGGGCATCGCGATGGACCCGGTGGGGACGCTCGCGGCCGCGAGGGCTGAATTTGGAACGCCCGTTACTGCTTTGACAACTGCAGGAGATGCCAAGCTTGAGGCGGCATTGGTACTTGCCGTGGTTCGGTTGAGCTTGACGAGCACCAGAGTTGCTACCACCGCCACGATCACTACCAACGAGATCGCTGCTATGACGATGCCGGTTTGAGATCCTGACCGAGAGGCGGGACCTTTTTTCCCGGAGTTTGGCTTTTTCTTAACCTGTTGCGCCATCTGCTCTTTGAGCTCCTTATGATCGCCCGCGGCTGCACCGAAGCGTGCAATATTTCTGACGAACCCTAGCTTAGACGCTAGTGAGATTTTGGCGAATTAGCAGTGTTGAGCTGGTAAATTTCGAGTCGGGATGCTGCAGCTGTGGTGGCGGTGACGCCAAGTTGTGACCGCAACCCCGAGCCCAGAAGTGTACTTTAACTTCTCGATGCCATGACGCGTGACGACCTCGCCCCGGGTTTTTTGGGGTACCCCTTATAACCCAAATGTGGGATTTTCTCTCCTGGGTATTAACAAACCTGAAACATTGTTATCAAAAAGGTAACATTGTACGATATTGCTGAATAGGCGATATTTCGCCATCGGTTTGGCCATCTACTATGACGTGCCAGTAAAGGTGACAAGGGGAGGACGCGCGTAGATGGTCTTGGATGTGGCCCGTGAGAGCATTAAATTTGCCTCCATAGAGGTGCGCGGCGCACGGGTTCCTTTTCTTGAAGTCGGGGTGGGAGAAAACGTTCTTCTCGTCCCCGGCTGGTCACTTTCTCCGCGCATCTATGCGGAGTCTGCGAGGCGCTTGGCCTGTTTGGGCTTTCGTATTGTCGTTCCGGAGCTCTACGGAAGCAGTGCCAAGGTAGATCTTGGTGGCGGGGTCGAAGCGTTGGCAGAACTCGTCTCAGAGTTTGCCCGTGAGGTATTTGGCGTTGAGAAGTTCCATCTCGTGGGCCACTCACTGGGAGGAGCAATCTCGATGGCTCTGGGTGCCTCCAACCCTGAGAGTATTTCCAAGCTGGTGTTGGTCAATTCCATCGGCGATCCGAGCTGGATCGACCGCAGCGGCTCCCCTTCTTACCTCGCCAAGAGGTCTCTCAATGATTGGGCGGGGGCATTCATTGTGGATATGAAGCGGACCCGGGAACGCAATCGATATGTGCCCCAGGTTGTCATTGAGTCCCTCAGTGAATTTGGGAGAAATCCCGGCCGGGTAATCCGCTGCGCTCTCATGGCCCGAGGCGTCGACATGCGGCCCGAGATGGCCAAGCTCGCAGGCGCTGGCCTGCCCATCTTGGTGCTGTGGACCAAGGATGACGTGGTGGTGCCAAGGGAGAGCTTTCTTGGGCTCGCTGAAGGTCTCGGGGCTTCCCGGGTGGAACTCGAGGGTTCTCACGGCTGGATCTTCACCTCCTCTGAGCAATTCTCAGCACTCGTGGGAGAGTTTCTCCTCACCTGATTCGACAAGTGAATTCAGGGAGTATCCCTTTGAGGGCAAGGCGAGCTCCAAGTCACTCGTGGGGATTTTGCCAACCGTGACTTACCCGCAGGGTCAGTCCGAGGTCATCGAAGTCTTCCCTCGATGGCGGCACCCCCGTCGACACCTACGGGCCAGAATCGCGCTTCAGGCAATTTCCCAGGGAGGAGTTGGGATATGAGATGTTTCCCCAACTGCCGCTTCAGCTCTAAGCTTGGGCGGCATTCATCACGCTGGTACGCCCAGTGACCGTTCGCGCCACCTCGGAGCCAAGCTCATTGGGACTATCGAGCTTGATTCCCAGGCTCGCTTTGCCAGAGCCCGGTTTCGGGGCGTCAACTTCTTGGCTTGTTTGCCAAGCACCTCAAATCGCTAGAGGTCCAGCCAGGAGCTTTGGTTTTCAAATCCCCTGAATTCTTCTTGGGCGCGTGGGATAGTCGCCGTCCCAGCCCAAGCTTCCAATTGCATGAAGTCCGAGACTCCCATGAGGGCGACTATCACTGTTTGACTTGATTTTCGCCGCGGATTCTTAGGGGAACTAATAGTGCGCTTGGGATCCACGGCCACAACTTCGACGGCCGATACTACTCAAGAGCCGACCGAGGCCGCCAGTATCGCGAGTTGAGAGATTGAACTTGGGGTGGCGGTGAAAATAGGTCGTCCTTGGCGAGGATCCGCTCTTCGGCTCTGCGATGGGTGTCATCTTGGGCTAGTTTTGGTGGAATGGAGCCAAGAGATGCCGCAACCGTGATGCTGATCAGAGATCGTGACCATTCCAGGACTGGGCC
>JAKASN010000495.1 GCA_021819025.1 Actinomycetes bacterium
TTATCTTGGGCTTTGACGGTATGGCTAAGATCAACGCGGTTTCAGCGGCTTTTATGCACGACACTCTGGTGATCTGGGTAGCGATTTTCGCTGCGGTCTTTCTCTTTGAAAGAATCTCCGCCTGGAACATCGCGGCCGTGGTGGTCTTGATCGGCGGCGCCGTGGTGATCTCTGGAGGCATCGGAGATCTCAGCCCCAGCTCGGGTTTGGGGATGGAACTCGGCGCGACGGTGCTCTGGGGGGTCGAAGTCGTCGTCGCAAAGCGGGTGATGGCGCGAGTCACGCCTCGGCAAGTAGCGCTAGTACGGATGGGAGGAGGCTCTTTAGTACTTGTCGCCTATCTCGCGCTAAACGGCGCCCTCCATGGCCTTTTCGCCTTGACGATGACTCAACTTGGCTGGGCGCTCTTCACCGGCCTGCTCCTTGCAGCTTATGTCGGTACCTGGCTACCAGCATTGGCGCGCGCCCGCGCCATTGACGTCAGTTCAATACTGGTGGCGAGCGCATTTATTACCACCCTTCTCAACGCCGCCACCGGCCATCCCCTCGGTGCCTCCACGGCCCTGGGACTATCTCTCTTCGCGCTCGGCATCGCAGCGGTATCATTGGCGTCGCGTCGTTCCCGACTCCCCAACACCACTGCCACGCCGGCATGAACAACGCCACCACAGCGCAGGCCCAGCCCACCGGCGGTAAAAGGGGATCGTCAGAGGCTCTCGACTTCTCTGGAGCGCTGCTATTCTCCCGATACGCCTATCCACCCAACCAACTGGGATATTGCGGTCCCGACGACGCCGAAGCTCTCCTTAGCGCAGTGAGCGAGCAGCGTTCCTATGGCGCGGTGCGGTCCTTGGCACGACAATTCACCGGCGCATGGCCCTACCTTGAGTTGATTGCGCACTCCAACGGAATTGCCGACCCCCTCGACCGCCGCGTCGTTGAGGCGTATTGGGTCGGGAACCGCGCATTAGTACAAGTCTCCCCCAAGGCTCTGGGTGATTCGCTCATTGCCAGGTTCGAGACGCGGCTGCAACGCTCTTCTGAGTTACTCACCGACCCCATTCTCACTGGCGGAGTCCTCCACCACAACTTTCACGTCTTTGCGATCTATCCCTGGCTGGGGCTTATGCGCGCGGGATCCGATCATGCCCCCATGAGCGTGCTGGATCGATGCCGAATTCGCTGGGGAACCGTCAAGGAGGTCTCCGGCGACACCGCGGTAGTCGAGAGCAGACCGCTGGTATTTGACGGGTGGCGCCTTGGCTTGGGAGAGAGCCAAAGCGAGTCGGTGCGCTTTGGAATCGGCGGATTCGGCTTCCAAGCCAACGGTATGCCGACGGAGCTCGCAGTCGGGGACGCCGTCTCACTGCACTGGGACTGGATCTGTGATCGCCTCGGCGGCACCGCGCTCGCCAATCTCAGATACCTCACCGCGAAAAATCTCGCTGCGGTAAACGCCTCGCCACGGCCAGGGCCAGCTTCGGTTATGGGAGCCTAGCCCAAGCGGATCTTGAGCAATGGCGCCGCAGTAGCTACGAGGAGTCGCCTTAAAGCGGGAGATCTCCCCCTAGGGCGGCCTTGCAACTCGACAACGCATCACCCTTCATGGGGCTCCTCCGTGGAGTTCCTGATAGGCACCTCAACGCGGGACATTTGATAAAGTTGGCTTAGCAAGTGCTCGGCGCGCCGAACACGAGAAACTCCGTAGGAGGCCAGAGCGGTGACCCCAGAGAACCTCAATAGGAAGATGATTCCCATCCCCGTCATGGAAGCTCTTCTCGATCGCAACCGCTTTGGGATGGGGGCTCCAAAGAGCAAGGTGACGGTTAGCTACGGCGAGTTGCCCGACATCGGCGTGGTGGTGCCCCTTCCCCAGGATGCCTCCGACCTTGCTTCGATCTACACCTGGTCACAAGATTACTCTTCACTGGAACTTGCCTTTGTTACCCAGCTTGACAAAGCGGGCATTGAGGCGTTCTACCTCGGCGAACTCTCCCAATACGGCTATGAGGTTCGCGATGCGCCCATGATGAGACCCGAGCCTTTCCGTGTCCTTGGCGAGCAAGCGCAGCGGCCACTCCTGCTCTGCGGCGGACCAAACCAGCCGGCTTGGTGGGTGGCATTTCGCTCCGCGGAGGCTGCCGGCCATGTCTATGTCAGAATAACCCTCGATCCACAGGGATCTCCTTGCGGATCGACCCAGCGCGCTCATCGCCCCCATGAGGAGATCATGGCCCGTATGCCGGTACTTGCCTTGCCAGCTGGTAGTGAAGTTAGAAACCTTGGATCCAGCGCGAATAATCGCGACCTGACCCAGAGTGCCACAGTAAGCGGCGATACCAGCGTCAGGGCAATTGTCGAGGCGTTCGCTGACTCCATCATTGAAGCGGGGCTGACACTAGTAGCTTCGGAAGTAGGAAATGCTCTCGGGTTGGTGGAGTGGAACTCCCCCGATACCGGGGACCGCGGCTTAGCCACCGTGGTGCGCTATGTTGACGATAACCACAAGTACGAACTCTCGATGAGGATCCGACTCGGTGGCGGGGCCGGTTACAGCCCAATCAGGGGACCGGTTTAGAAAAGGGCCCCTCATGCCAGCCTCATGGCGAGGCCCGAGCGCAGGGGCATACGCTCGGGCACCGCCACGGAGGATCAGTGGGCTCCAGCAGTCCGAGTCGATCCAGCACTTACCCTCGTCGCACTGCGGGTTTTTGCCCCCACGGTTCCGAAGAAGAGGGCCAAGGCGGCGGTGGC
>JAKASN010000496.1 GCA_021819025.1 Actinomycetes bacterium
ACCATATCGACGAAGAGATTCGCCTCGAGCGCGACTTCAGCGCCAGCGTGATGGATGCCATCGGCGATGTCATCATCGTCATGGACCGCTACTCCAACATCATCAAGTGCAATCGCGCTCTCGAAGAACTCCTCGGGATACCTTGCGCGGAGCTGATTGGAAAGCCCAGTCGGGTGGCGGAGTACTTCGTCGAGGAAGGGCGCGCCGGCGCTTACAAGTGGTTCGCCCAAGCGAGATCCGGCGATGTCGGGAGAGTGTCGGTTGTCGCGATGCGAGACAGCGGGGGGCGCCGCCGCATCTTTGAGTGGAAAGCGGTGCCCCTATACGGTTTTGATGCCGCCACCGCTGAGTACTTCGTAATCACCGGGAGCGACATCACCGCCAAGCGCAACGAGGCTCGCCAGCTCAAGCGAGCCGCGGTGGTCTTTGAAAATTCGGCGCAAGCGATCTTGATCACCAACGGCGAGGGGGAGGTACTCGACGCCAACCCCGCCTTTTGTTCAGCGATGGGATACTCCCGCGAGGAGGTTTTCGCCATGGATACGCGCGAGGTCGCTGCGCTCACCAACTCCGGTGAAGTTCTCGCCGAGATCGACGAGGGCCTTGGGGAAAATGGCACTTGGAGTGGCACCCTTTGGCTTAAGCGCAAAAATGGCGAGGTCTTTCCCGCCTTTAGCCACGTCAGTGCGCTTCTAATTCAAGACCAGGAGGAGGCCAACATTCTCACCATGTTCTCCGACATCTCCGATATGATACGCCACCAGGAAGAACTCGCCGATCTCGCCTACCATGACGCCCTCACCTCGCTCCCGAACCGGAGCTTGCTGGCAGAGAAGATCTCCGATGCCATGGCGGGGGTGCGCCGCCGCGGCGGCATGCTCGGCCTCGCCTATCTCGATCTCGACAACTTCAAGCCCATCAATGACACCTATGGCCATAGCTACGGGGACCACTTCTTGGTGGAACTATCGCAGCGCATCAGCGCGGCGTTGCGTGAAGTGGATACCGTAGCTCGCATCGGAGGCGACGAGTTTGTCTGTCTTCTTGCCGATCTCGATAGCACCGGCGACAGCGAGATGATCCTCGCGCGCCTCATTGAAGCCATCGGAGCTCCAGTGGAATTGGGCGAAGACCACCATCCCGTCTCGGTGGGCGCCTCGATCGGTGTGGTCTATTACTCCGGCGGGGACGCCGATCCCGATGCGATGTTGCGCCGCGCCGATCAACTCATGTACGAAGCCAAGCGCGCAGGCGGGAATCGCTGTGTCGCCGAGGAGATGTAACCTTTTCCCAGACCTCATCGATGACCTTGGCGAATAGATATCCCCCTCCCCAGAGTTACGGCGCTAAAGTTGCGCAAGCTCATCTGGGACGCAAATACCTTGTCGAGCTCGCCTACTTTGAGCGTGCGAGCTCTCCGTAGCGCTGCCGGCCCCAGAGATCAACAAGATCCTCACCGCCGCAGTGAGCGAGGCGAAGGGATGGTCTGCTTCGACGTGCCTTTGGCACTCCTGCAGCGGGAGTCTTGCCAGGAGAACTCCCTCGGCGGAAGGAGTTTCATAGCCAAGAGCGCCTTGAACTTCAAGCCATCGCCGATGATGCGATGGCGATTTTCGCCTTTGTCGATGTCACCAGGAGCGATCGGATGGCAATTGTTAACGGCCATTGAGAAATGCAATCTCGATGCCTCCTCGATAAAAGCTTGAAAGCTCAAGAGCCTGGTGAATCAGCTCGTTGCCACGGGCTTGTTCGACAAGTTGGCAATAGCAGAGAAACCTTCTCGTGCTGGCTTTGGCGAGACTGAGATGATCATTGCCAAAGCGGTGATCTCTGTGGGGGTTATTCCTCGCCGATCTCGTCTCTCTGCCCATCGCACCCACCAAGCCAACTCGGCTCTCTCCGCAGTTGTCGAGCACGACTTTGGGGCGCTTGACAAAGACGCCTGCTATGCATGCGACCAGCGGTGCCAGCTATGGGACCAAAGAGCGAACTGCGCTCAAAATGGTTAGCCCGCTTGGATAAGCAATCATCGAGGTGACGTTCCCGGATTTGCCCTATGGAGGATTTGCCATAGGTCATAGGCTGGATTATCTCCTAACCGAGGTTAATTGCGGTATTAGTTTCCCAGGCCGAGCGCAATCTCTAAAGCAGCATTGAAGGCTGCTAAGGCCACGGCTCCGAGGGATCCGCGCCTTTTCACCATCAGGGTCTTTGGCAGGGTGAATATCTTGTCGCAGTTGATAGCAGAAGTGTGAGAAAGACCTTCTTCATGCCCGACCTCGACTTCGGCGACATGGCCACGGCATTTCGAGGTCACCAAGACGCAAATCACATTTGTCAGGAGAGGGATTGCGGTATTTCTCGTGGCGGTAACAACTGGGTGCCTGTCCACGCCGGGAATTTCCGCATCCCAGATTTCACCTCTGAAGATCACCCCTTGGCGTCGATGGATATCGCCGCGAGAGCCTCCCGAGCTTTGCGATCACTTCCTGCTTGTCAGCGTCTAAAGCCTCGTAGCACCTCCGGTAGGAGTCTCCGATGGCCTCTTCGGACTGTTTGCTCAGCCACTCCTTTACAGCCCGAGATATTATCGCACCTCGATTAGGCGCGATCCCGCAAGCCACACACATGATCGATGGCTTGAATCGTGTCTTGGTCTGGGCGAGCGGTTATAGGCTGACTCACGAGGAGGAACACACACTTTGAATACATGGTTTCTCTCGGGAATGATCGGCGGATCTTGAGCGATCGGTT
>JAKASN010000497.1 GCA_021819025.1 Actinomycetes bacterium
CACGATATGCAAAGGGGCGGGCTGTCGGACTTGTTCGATGACGGGCTGGATCGAACTCGGCGGGTGCGGCATGGTCCACCCCAACGTCTTTGCCGCGGTAGGTATCGACGCTGAGGAGTACTCCGGGTTTGCCTTTGGTTTTGGTATCGATCGGCTCACGCAGATGCGCTATGAGATCCCCGATATGCGGGTGCTTACCGAAAACGACATCCGCTATCTGAGCTTGACCTAAGCGTGGCGGGTCGCCCCAAATCGGGGCAAAGTTGATGAATTTATGGCGCCGATACCAGAGCGCCCGGAAGGGAACGACCTAAAGATGCGCGTAGTGCTCTCCTGGCTGTGTGATTTCGCAGACTTCTACTCTTTGGCGGATCGGGGAAGTCCCATCTACATGGATCAGCTCGCCGGCATCCTCGCCGATGCGATGAATTCGCGTGGCTTGGTTGTCGAAGGAGTCGAGAAGACCGGCTTTGGCCTTGAGGGGGTGGTGGTTGCCAAGGTGGTCGAAGTCGCCGCGATTCCGGGCGCGGATCGAATCCGCAAGGTGCTCGTCGACGCTGGAGGGGATTCCCTCGAGCAGATCGTCTGTGGGGCCTTCAACTTTGGGGTGGGCGATCACGTTCCCCTCGCCAGGGTAGGCACGGTGTTGCCGGGAGATTTTGCCATTTCAGCGCGCAAGATGAAGGGTGTCGAGTCAAACGGGATGCTCTGTTCGGCGCGGGAATTGGCCATGGGTACCGACTACGACGGATTGATGATTCTAGATGGGCAAAGCGCTCCGGGATCCCCGCTCGCCGAGAGTCTTGGCGTGGTTCCCGATGTCGTCTTTGATCTCGCCATCGAAGCCAACCGACCAGACGCCAACTGCCATATGGGAGTAGCGCGAGAACTTGCGGTGCACTTTTCGCTGGAGTTCTCCTTGCCTAAGACGATGGACCTCTCCGAGGTGGCCGTTGAGGCGCTCGCGCCATCTTTGATCGCCAGCGACGGATGCGACGCGTTGATGTTGGCGCGATTTGACGACGTCATGGCTGCGAAAGTACCCGACTTTGTGCCGCGGCGGCTGGCATTGGCTGAGATGCGCTCCATCTCACCAGTGGTGGACGCCTCCAACTACGTCATGCTTGAACTGGGGCAGCCGACGCACCCTTACGACTTGTCCAAATTGGGAGGGGAAGTGGTGGGGGTACGTGAGGCCTTTCAGGGTGAGGAGCTCGTCACCTTAGATGGCAATCGGCGCACTCTCGGTATCTCCAAATCCTCAGGCGCACCGGTAGCTGACCTGGTCATTGTAAATTCTAACGACACCCCAATTGGCTTGGCGGGCATCATGGGAGGAGCCTCTTCAGAGATAGCACCCGCCACTACCTCGATACTTTTGGAGCTCGCGCATTTTAGGGCCGACCTCATTGCCAAGACCTCCAAGCGCCTCTCGCTACGTTCTGAGGCTTCGGCCCGCTTTGAGCGAGGAGTCGATCCCGCCATAGCGCCAATTGCTCTGGAGCGTTTTTGTGCCTTGGTAGGGTTAGTTCCTTCGGCGATTGGGGCGTATTCGAATCTGGGCGAGGCCCAAAGAGTGACGCTGCGCACCGCGAGGATCGAAGCGCTGCTGGGAGATCGGCTGCCGATGGACTCCCTTGTCGGGGATTTGGCGAAGATGGGCTTCATCGCTCAAGTGAAAGACCATGGTGTCATTGATTTCGAGATACCTAGCAATCGTCCCGACGTAGTGGCCGAGGTCGATCTTATCGAGGAGTTCGCCCGGCACTATGGTTATGCGAATATCTCCCGCCGTAAGCTGATGGTTCCCACTGTGGGCAGGCTGAGCGCAGTGCAGAAGAGGCGCCGCTCGATAATTGAGTTCAGCGTTGCCCGAGGTTACTTTGAAGCGTGGACTTCGAGTTTGCTGGGTCCAAATGAACAAGAGCGGCTCGGAGACCTAGAAGATAAGATCACCATCTCCAACCCCATGGCCCTGGAGGAGTCTATATTGCGCCGATCCCTCTTACCGGGGCTGCTACGGGCCACCGTCGCGAATCTGCGCCGGCGCGAGTCTCGAGTCGGCCTCTTTGAGATCGGGAAGGTCTTTTCGCACTCCGGTCAAGCAAGCGGGTTTCCCGCCGAGTCGGAGCGCGCGGCGTGGATCTACTATCGCGAGGGCGCTCCGGTTCTTTCTCCTTACGAGCTTCTCGCCGATCTCTTCTCTCGTTTCGGGCTCAGCTTGGGCGATCTCTGGACCCTAGCGAGGATTTCCGAGGTCTCCCCCGAGGCGATGGCCAAAGCGGGCTTCAGCGGATTGCACCCCAACAACAGCCTTGCCATCTTGCGGGATGGGCGGCCGGTTGGTCAACTCGGTGAGCCGAACCCTTTCCTGGTGAGAGAAGTCCTCGGCGAAACGCCACGGGGAGAGCTGAGCTACCTCGAGCTCGACTTGGGGGAGACGCTCTTTGAAAGCGCGCCGAGTGTTAGCGCGGTGACGGTCTCGGTCTATCCCCATGCGGAGTTCGACCTCTCCTTTGCGGTTCCCCTCGAAGCACTCGCCGTGACCCTCGCCAGGGCGGCAGAGGGCGCCTTGGGGGGATATGAATCGCGGATCACCCTCATTGATGACTATCGCGGCTCCGACCTCAAGGATGCCGCTCGCTCACTCACTTTTCGATTTTGGCTTGCGGCGCGAGATCACACCCTTAGCGACGCCGAGATTCGCGAGCTGCGCGGCAAAGCTATATCCGCACTCACGGGGGTCT
>JAKASN010000498.1 GCA_021819025.1 Actinomycetes bacterium
TTCCTTCTCCCCCGCGCCCTTGATGAGCCGCGCCATGGTTCGCTCATCGGTGGCGCGAAGTGGAAGTTCCTTGACTTTTTGGGAGGAGCGCGCCGAGGCCACGATTGCGCCGACGCTGCTCGGCGCCCATCTTGGAGGCCTCTCGATGGCCAAAGTGATGGATATGATCGAGACCAAGAGCCTGGATTCGCTGCTCACCCTGCTCGGGGCCAAAGGAGAACTAGAGGCGAGCCGCACCTTGGCATCGGTACTCGGTTCCGCAGATCGGGAACGTTCCGGGGTGTTATCCACCGCGGCGGGAATCCTCTCGGCTTATCGCATGCCCGAGGTGCTGTCTCAGGCCGGCGACGCCAACTTTGACCCGCTGAGTTTCGTCTCGTCGCGCGAAACCATCTATGTTGTTGCCCCGGCATCAGTACAAGACGTTCTCGCACCCTTGGTAGTGGGCTTGATCTGGTCGATTCGAGATGCTGCATACGCCGGGGTTGCGAGCGAACAACTCCGTAGCCAAGAACCGCAACGAGGTGTCAAAGTGAAGCTGCTCCTCGACGAGATGGCCAACATCGCGCCGATCTATGACCTCGGAGCGATTCTTTCAGAAGGGGCGAGCCAAGGAGTGTTGGTACTGGGAGTGCTACAAGATCTCAGCCAGGCTCACCAGCGCTGGCCGGTGACGAGCCAGGGCTTTCTCACCATGTTCCAGAACGTGGTTATCTATCCCGGGATCGCCGATGCGCGTACCTTGGCGGACCTTTCGTCGATCTCTGGCGAGAAGATGGTGATGCTTCCTTCACAGGGCAACCGTCGCACCCTGGCATCGGCGAGCCACCGCAGTATCTCCGGTCAGCTCCGCCCTTTGGTGGCACCGCATCAATTCGCGCATCTTGAGCGTGGCCACGCCTACCTGCTCGAGGCGAGCCAAGGCTTTAGCCGTATCGCGGTGCCAGCGCCAAATCAGCTTGGTTCGCCGGCGGTGGTTGCCCCGGTGGCGCGTGGCATTCGTCGCTGGGGCCGGGGCCGCGACTGAGATAGAGCTGGATTTCGCCGCGCCGCATCGAAGAGTTGCAGCGACTACCCTGAGCGATGAAGGAGACGCCGAAGATGTTTTTCGCCTCGGTAACTGGGTTTCATGCCGCCTGGGCGTGGATCGTGATTGCTGGCAATGCCATGGCGGGAATCTGGACGCTTTCGGCGATCCGCTATCCCCAGATGCGGACCCGAGCGCTGTGGTGGTTCACCATCTTTGCTCAAGGCGCAATATATGTCCAGGTCCTCACCGGGATCTATTTGCTCGCCTCCGAGCACAAGCAGATGGCAGCCTTTCACCCTTTTTACGGCTTTATCGCCGTCATCGCTTCGGGATTCCTCTTTGCCTATCGTGACCGCATGGCCCATCGACTCTACTGGCTCTACGGTTTCGGCGGCCTATTTATTGCCGGAGTGGGAATACGGGCTTTTCTCGTGGCGCAGTCTTTCAAGTAGCCGAGCTGATCTCACCTACCAAGCCAGAGCATGAGGCAGCGCTAGGGCGGGACCAGGCACCCCCGCGCCAGCCCAAGACGAGGGAAAAGCGTTCTCAGTCGATATCGTCGATATTGATCTCGCGGGTCATTGGGCAGGTCAGCGTGCGGGTAACACCCTCGATGCGCTGAATCGCACCGGTGACCTTTTCCCCTAGGGCGACCAAGTCCTCTGCGTGCACCTTGCAGATGATGTCGTAGGGTCCGGTTACTTCGTCCGCCGAGTCGATGCCCTGCGACGAAGCGAGAGCTTTGGCAACTTCGGAGACTTTGCCGACTTCGGTTTGAATGAGTACGAACGCGTTTATCAAAGCATGCTTCCCGTGTGGTGAAAAAATACTTCCACCAGCATAGAGCGAAGTGGGACTTCGCGTAATTGCCCAGCGTGCAATTGCCAAGATTGCCTCCATGCGCAGAAGGTATCGCTCTAAGGCAGCCCTGCTAGCTTCTCAGGGCGTCGATTTTCGCATAGGATCGGAAGGAGTTTTCACAAATGGGCAGGTGGTACGATGAACCAAGGTAATTTGCCACACGGGGGGCCTAACGAAGGGCTCGCCGCCAGCATTGGACGTGCAGAACAGGTTGCCGATGCCATGCCGCGCTCGCATGCTGAGGCTCTCGCCTCGCTCTTCGATCGCGGTCTTGTTTTGGCCGAGGAGCGCGACCTCCCTGCCTTATGGCACTGGGTCTACTTTTGGAACCAGCACTTCATCTCCGAGGTTGGACCCGATGGCCACGATCGCCGCGGTGGAGCTAGCTTGATTCCCCCAATTGCGGCACAAAGGCGGATGTACGCAGGCGGAAAAGTCGAACTTCTCGCTCCGCTTACCCTCGGGGTGCCAGCGCAACGCCACTCCAGCTTGGCAGATATCGTGACCAAGTCCGGGAGCGCAGGCCCCTTGACTTTTGTCACCCTAGAGCATCGGATATTTCAGGGCGAGGTACTGAGGCGCCTCGAGACCCAGCGACTCGTCTATCTTGATGTCGCCCCGGGTGCCACCTATCACAGCGAGGGAGTCGATGCCGATGCTGCTGTGGGGGGAAGGATTGAGTTTCAAGAGGCGCTTGGGGGACTGACCAGCAATGACTATTTCCGTTTCGGGGAGTTGCAAGCCTTCTCGCCGATGCTCTTTCGCTTCTCTGCGCTGAGCTACAATTCTCACAAGATCCACTACGACCGTGACTACTGTCGCGATGAGGAAGGCTACCACGGCCTGGTGGTGCAT
>JAKASN010000499.1 GCA_021819025.1 Actinomycetes bacterium
CGGCTTCGGCCTCGACGTCGTCTTGCACTTTCAATACCAGTGACGTTACCACCTCCTGTACGGTAGGAGCGTCGCTTTCGAAGACGGCGGCGGAGAGCATCGATGGTACTTACTGGCTCTTTATCCTCAACAACGTGACCTCCGGCACACCCACTAGTGCGAGCATTTGCTGGAGCAACTATTGCCTTACGGGCTTAACTGGGCAGCAAATGGGGGACGGGTCGTGGCACTTCATCGTTCCCGAGACGAGCGAAAATACAGATTCCAATGGCATGCCGATTACGCCCACATCAGCAACCGCCTATATTAGCGGCAACGACCCCGGGGCAAACTTTGTCTTGAGCGGCATTCCGGGCGAGAGCTACTGTTCGACGAACGATTCGGACTCCACTGAAGTATCGTCGTCAACTGACTCGAATGGCAGTTGCTCGACCGATGGCGCCACAACCACCACCGAAGCTAATGGTTCAACCACCACCGGCGCTAGCGTTACCACCGAAGCTAATGGTTCAACCACCACCGGCGCTAGCGTTACCACCGAAGCTAATGGTTCAACCACCACCGGCGCTAGCGTTACCACCGAAGCTAATGGTTCAACCACCACTCAATCCAACAATTCTCAGAGTAACGGCACCACTACCACGATTAGGTCAGTCTCAAGTGCAAGTAATGGCACCACGACGTCAACCACGATTCGCCAAGTAGCCGCCGCCAGCGGCGGTTCAACCACGACGGTAGCCGGCGCCACCGTGGCGTCGAGTGGTTCCAACTCGTCTGGGACAGCCCAGCAATCGAGCTCGATTACCGTGCCCGGTACAAATACCGGAGAACTGTGGGCCAACCCTGGCTGGAAGTTTGCCGTTGCGGCTCTAGGAATCTTAGGATCCTTACTGGTCTTCCCGTGGCGCAAACGCCGAGCGGCGAAGTCGTAGCGCACAGCACTAGCAGCTATTACCGCAGTAAGCTCTGCCTCTAGGAATGTTTAGCTTCCTAGAGGCATGCGGTTGGGATGTCGATCTTTACTTCCCTAAGGTGAGCTGCAAGTGAACTTGTGTTTTTTTGAGTGGTCGGAGCCTGAAATTGCCGCGCTTAACGCCGCGCCTTCTAACGAGGCAGTTTCGGAGCTGGATTTGTCTGGGGACTGCATTTGAAGCATCCGATGCGTGTCATAGTAAGAATCAGATTTGCCGTAGGCTTTACCCTGATTCTCATTGCTGCGGTGGGCGTGGGCTATCCACTGTGGTGGAACCATCGCTCCTCATCGGGTGCCACGAAATTAATTAACCAGTATCGCTCCCAGCGCGCAGTCGGGTCCGGTAGTTCCGCCAAGACTCGCGAGACCTGCGCGGTAAAGGGCGGCCCGGGCGTTCTTTCAATTCCCTCAATTGGCCTAGTCGCGCCGGTCCAGCAAGGCGTAGACAACGCGGTACTCGATGTCTCCATTGGTCATAATCCCGGGACTCCATGGCCCGGACCCAAGAGCGCCGCTCTCTTTGCCGCACACGATGTAAGTTTTTTTTCCCGATTGTCCGAATTGAAGTTGGGCGATCTCGTCAGTTATTCGGTATCTTGCGGCACATACGTCTTTAAAGTTTCACAGAGACAGATCGCCGACACTGGGGCAAGGATCACAGTTCCCAAGGTCGGGGCACTGGTATTAGATACCTGCTGGCCGACGAATGCGCTTTGGTTTACCTCGCAGCGTTTGATCGTCACAGCCGAGTACTCCAAAACTGTGGCCACCTCGGCCGCGCCAACTGTGGCACCTCCCACTGGCAACGCAATCGCCCCTGTGGTGCTCAATACCAACCTTCCGGGAGCTCTAAGTGCCGCCAACCTGAGCCTGGTTAACAACTCTCAACTTATGGGCACCATGTCCTTTGCCGGAACGCCAAGCTCTCAGTTCATCCAGTCAAATGCCCCGATGCAGCTTGAAGCGGCAGCGCTAACCGGATGGTTTGCAGCTATCCATACCTTGGAGGCAGATCAGCCTACATGGTGGAGATACTTCGCTCCCGCGGTAGCGTTTCCCTATCAACTAAGCGCAAGGCCCTTGCACAGCACCTCTCCGCTCGAAGTTACCGAGACGGTCTCAGGCGCCACCATCGAAGGCGTCAGCCTTTCGGGTGCACTAAATGGCTTGAAGGTGACCGCACACGAAGCAATATCGGGAAATTCGATCTACATCGATGGTTACCAGGTGTCATGAGCGTTGCCCGCACCAAAGCTGGTTCTGTCTCCAGGCGCGATAGGCAAATGTAAAGCTCGCTTGCCTGGCGTGGGCTTCGCGCGGACTTAGAGAAACCCAAGCTCTAGGAGCGCCGGTTTCCTTGCCCAAAGATACCCCACCACCCAAGCACAACAGTCCCCGCTCTCGTCCTTGAAGAGCGACCATGGGTGCAACCCCGCCGAGAGGATCCCGCTCGTCTCAAGGTGCCACCGATCTTTGCCCTACGAGGAGAACTTAGGTCCTTCGAAGACGCTTCCCGGAACTCGCCCCATCGCGACTTGGGCTCTCTTGGCGCCATGACGAGCAAAAGGGGTTCCCAGAGAATCTCTCTGGGAACCCCTTTGGGTTAGGTGGTGAATGTTTGCGCGGGCTAGCTCAGTGGCTTTGGAGCTTGCGCTCGACCTTCGCCTCGCTGGTGGGTAAAGGGAGAGTTTTTACCTCTACGGTGTCGGGAGTCTTGCTGGTAAAGAAGCTAAAGACA
>JAKASN010000500.1 GCA_021819025.1 Actinomycetes bacterium
CGCGGGTCCAGTCCCCGTATGCGTGGGCCCAACGGATTGGGTGGCCCTCGCCGATGTCGAACCCCCAAGGGAGGCCGCGGATGCTACCTCTCCTAGGCCAATTGAGGCGCTCACCACCGCGACTGCAAAAATCGAGCCGATGGCAAACATCCGTAGCGATCGCACTCGTGTCATCCCAGCCTCCCGGAAACCCTGGTGCCACTCACTTGGGATGCAGATTAGCACCGGCTGGCGACTGGCTTGGAGAAGCTGACCAAGATGTAACATCCTGGCCGACCGCGTGGCGGCGCAGGCGCACCTGGAGATGCAGGGCGGCTGGGAGCATCGCATCCGGCCCCTGCTCCTGGTGGGGCCGCCTGGCACGGGCAAGACTATGCCCGCCCGCGCGATGGCGGACGCCCTGGGCCGCCCGCGCGAGGTGGTGTCCGTGCCGATGGCGGCAATGGACGAGGTGGACCTCCCCGGCGCCGACCTGGCGTGGAGGTCGGCGGAGCCAGGGGCGATCATCCGGGCGATCCGGCGGACAGGGACGGCCCGGCTGGTGGTGGTGCTCGACGAGATAGACAAGGCCGGGTACGGCTGGCACGGCGGCTCGTCCACGGCGTGGCTGCTGGAGCTGCTCGGCTCGACCACCTGGACCGACCGGTACGTCGGGGTGCCGTTCCAGACGGCGGGGATGAGCTTCGTGGCGACGGCGAACGAGACCGACTCGATCCCCGTGCCCCTGCTGGACCGCTGCGAGGTGGTGGAGGTAGAGGGTCTGCCGGCGGCCGAGCGCTTGGAGGTGGCCCGAGGGTCTTGCGAATAAATCGCAAAACGCTTGCGACTTTCGCGAAGCAGACGCCCGGAGATTGCTCTCCGGGCGTTTTGCTGTCTTGGGTGGTAAACTCCGGCCCCGACCCGTCGAGTGTGCTATGCGCGATCCTCCGCCAGGAGGTTGACAATGAGGCGGATGACAAGTTCTTTGTTTGAAGCCCTACTCTCGGCAACGAGGAGCGCGAGTGCGACCAGGGCTGTATCCGAGAACCGAGGCTGTCCATTCGAAGCCAGAAGCGCATCGTTCCGGCGTAGATAATCAAGGAACAACAAAGATCCTGAACGCTTATTGCCATCGGCGAGCGGATGATCCTTGATCACGAAGTAGAGCAGGTGCGCCGCCCGGGACTCGATCGTTGGGTAAAGCAGATGACCGCCCCATGTCTGCTCAATGTTGAGAATGATTGATTCCAGAGCATCGCCGCGCTCACGCCCAAAGAGCCCGGGAATCTCACCCCTGGCGACCAGGTCATCCCGAAGGGATCGGATAATCGCTCGTGCTTCCACGATATCCAGCGATGCGACCGGAGCCGAGGTCTCGTCAGGGGCAGGTGAGAGCGTGTTCTCGTCGTAGCCCCGGAGGATTCGCCAGGACCGCGCGTAGCGTTGAACGACATCGAGGACGGCCTGACCCTGGTCGGTAATGAGGCGCTGGTTCCTTAGCGTGGACGAGAGCAGGGCGACGGCCTGCTCGACCTCAACGTCGCGATCCCGGAGACGCTTCTCGTTGAGCGTGTAGCCTCGGATCAGGTGATCCCGGAGAATGTTGGTCGCCCAGATGCGAAACTGGGTACCGCGCTGGGATTTGACCCGGTAGCCGACCGAGATGATCACATCCAGATTGTAGTGTTGAACGCGGCGCCGGACAGCTCGGGTGCCCTCAAATCGATCTACCGAGGATTCCTCGGTAGTTGCCCCTCTTGTCAACTCGCCCTCGCTGTACACGTTTCTAATGTGTAGGCCAACGTTGTCAGTCGACGTGTTGAACAAGTACGCCATCTGTCTCTGGGTCAACCAGACCGTATCCTTCCCCACCAGAACCTCGACGCGCGGCCCGCCATCGGGGGCCACGTAGACGGCAACCTCGCCAGTCTGAGCCCGGTTCCCTTGCCCCCCGGCCCTTCCAGTGGCTTCGCCCATCAATTCGGCTCCGTCGTCGGGCCGCCATCCGCTAGCTCACCCCCTTCCCTACCTCGTGGACGCGGGTCATCACCCAGGTCGCACATACTGAGTGCCCCATGCAGCCCGAGAGCCGAGGCGAGGCGACTGTAGGTATCGAGCGTGGGGCTCTTCCTGCGCCGCTCGATGCGGCTAATCTCAGTCTGGGCGACTCCGCACTTGGCGGAAAGCGCAGCCTGAGTAAGCCGAAGCTCCCGTCGGCGATTCAGCAAGGAGCTGATAAGGGCGTCTTTCAGCTCCTTTGCCTGACAATCGCCGATTGCGAACGGACTTTCCCGGTGGGTATCCGGCAGGGACTCTCTGCAACCCCTAACGAAGCTCGTCTCCATTTAGTATATGATATGAGTCATTCCTAATAATGTCAAGTTTGCCCTGGCTGCTAGCTCGGGCGTCAGGGGCAATATGGGTGGGTGCTTGGGTGATTCTGATGCCGGTGCCGGCGGTCACGTAAAGGGCTCGCCTAGAGTCAAGGGACTGCCGGCACCCCACGCTTCACGGCGCAGCGGGTACCGTGGTCAACATCGCACCCATCTAGCTGGGGCCCTGGCGTCTACTTCGGAGCCAGCGAGGACCGCTGAGATCACCGTCTTGGCCGCCTGAGATCAGAAAATGTAAAAATCAAGAAAGTGACGTGTAAAGATGCCCTGGAACCTCGCAGGAATCCCCAACTTCAAGCGGCCCCCAGAAAGTCGCTAGACCCTCGACCTGAGGGTC
>JAKASN010000501.1 GCA_021819025.1 Actinomycetes bacterium
AGATTGCCAAAGCGGGCTTGGGGGGTTTTCGCAGCAACTGCACCACCGAAAGCACCACAGCGAGAATTATCACCGCCACCAAGAAATATCCGACGGTCTTGAGGCGTCCCGAAGAGCTGGGGCGGTAGTAGGACCCGCGGCTCGACATCCGGTCGCGCGACAACCAGGAATCGTTTCTGCGCATGAAAAGCATCCCTCTAGCTTCAATAGAAGCAAAACATCAAAATCTGGATTCGCAATGGAGTTGGCGCTGAGCATTGCGCCCGGCGCCCCATCCGCGAAAGACTCACACCAGGCTACTTGCCATTGCTTCAAATGGGACGAATTGCGCTCTGTCCTGAGCACCTTCGCCAGTAAAGGTCGAAAAGCCAGGTCATCTCTGGTGACACGCCCAGGGGCTGTCTCTGGTAACGATCGACTCGATTACCTTCAGCTACCATCAGCGAAGTAGTCGGTTGGCTCACCTCCGTGGGTGACCCCGTTCAACCCATTTCCAACAGCTATTCTTCGCTAAAGCGTAAGGCTTCCGAATTCTTAGCTCCGGCCGATTGCGACAACGACCATGTCCACTGGCGGATGCCTTGTTCACGGTGTCCCGAAGGCGATAGGGATAGGAAGCGACGGGGCTGAAGTCAGGCCTCGTCGTGTTCTCGGCTTTCGATGACCGGCGCCGCATTGAAGGCCGCCGGCGATCCCAGGTTTGGGGTCGCCTCGGTGGATGCAGGCATCGTCCCGGTTGGCGGATCCACCTCCAAGTAGCTCAACCCGACGCCGGGTTGAGCTTTTACCCGCGCTGTGGCGCTTCGCCGTCTACGTGCTGGGGGTCCAGTGGTACCCACGGCCAGCGTCGTCAAGCCAAGAATCCGCCTCGTAGTCGTCCATCCGCACATCAGGCCAGCTGGCTTAGTTTGCAATTAAAACTCCATCGCCGTTCTAGTGGCTCTCTCGAGCGCTGGATACCGGGTTCTCAGTAATTCTCGGGTGCATTTTGGGCGCCCCGGGCCTGGCTATGGGATTTCGGCGCACCGGCACGTGCCGTGCTCTGCACGGGGTCGACGAATCCCTCTGTGGACACCCGTTGCGGGGCTGAAAATTGCGGGGTCCCATGAGTCGCTCCCAGGCAGGACGGAGGTCCTGTTTGAGGCCACCAGCGTGAGGCTCGAGTGACCAAGGAGAGCGTGACATCAATTCTCAACGAAGCCGAGAAGCTAATCAATGGCTGGCGGAGCCGGGATACCACGCGAAAGAGAACCTCTGGCGCAGTGCACGTTTCTGGTCCGCAGTGCTCGGCGTCGAGGTGGAGGCTCACCAAGTGGAGCCGTGCATGATCCAACTCAAGATCACACGCGCGATGCAGCCGCCAGAGAACCGGGATTCTTGGGTCGACATCGCCAGATACGCTGGGCTGGCCGGAAAGATCCCGGGAGAGTGGCGCAAGTGAAGAGCAGATTGGCAGATCATGGGCATTGAGGCGCAGACTTTTATTACCGGGAAGTGATTCGCCGTGCGTTGCGATAGCTGCGGAAGCTGCCTTAGCGACAGGATGGGCATCCCCTGGGGCTGCACATGGCGCTCGACAGCGTTGCGAGTTCTTCTCGATGCGGGGTGGATAGTTCATGGCTCTGACGGAGAAGAGGTCAAGTGTGGGGTGTGCGAGGCCCGAAGTGCCGATGGAGTCCTAGTGGCCACGCTTGTGGAGCGAACGTCAGGCGAAGTGGAGGCGGGCCTGACAAGCTGCGAAAGCCGAAGATCGAGCGCCGATGTTAGCGCGATCGCCGATACCGAGCAGTACGTCAACGGTGCATACATGGCAGGCGGAACCGAAATATGGGAGGCTGACATGTTGCATTGGGCCGAAGGCAAGCTATTGGGGTTCGACTTGGAAACGACCGGCACCGATTAAAGCGATGATGTTCCGGTCAGCTATGCGTCCGTCTATTACGACGGGGGCAATCCCACCAAGGCGGTTGGCGGCTTGATAAACCCGGGGCGGGTGATTCCCGACGGCGCGATCGTGGTGCACGGGATCACCAATGAGAGTGCCCAGGCTGAGGGCGCTGATCTTGAGGACGCAGTTGCGGAGATCGTGGAGGGTCTGCTCACGGCATCGAAGTCCGGAATGCCTGTGGTGGTGGGGATGAACGTTTCTTTCGACTCGAAGATGATCGACGCGTGCTCGCAGCGGGTGCTCGGAATGTCGCTGGCAGACGCCGGTTGGGCGGGTCCCGTACTGGACGTCTTGGTCATCGACCGCCGTTTCGACCGGTACCGCAGGGGCGGCAGAAAACTTATCGATTTGTGCAGCCACTACGGGGTTGGCGAGAGCGAGAATCTCCATGACGCGCAAAACGATGTTGAGGCGACCATCGCGGTACTGCTAAGCCAGGTCTCCAAGTACACCGAGCTGCGATCCATGGGCATCGACGCGCTCTATGCGGCCCAGCATGGATGGCACCGGGAATGGGCCGAGAATTTCTCTTCGTATCTGGTCTCGAAGGGCAAAGATGCGCTGTCGGACTCGGACGTCGCGTGGCCACTAGACGTGCCTGTTGCGAGGCTCTGACCGATCAGTCAACGCGGACTAGCTACCGGAGTGCGGTCATTATCTGTCCGCAGATGCAGACAACAAGGCTAGACTGTACATATGTCTGAAATTATAGACAGCGAGTACGTAATTCGAGGTCCCCAGTCCTTCGGAATGGCGCTGC
>JAKASN010000502.1 GCA_021819025.1 Actinomycetes bacterium
GCTGAGTGTGTAAGTGTATTTATTTGCCGAGGCGGTAAAGTCACTTGAGACCCGTTTACCAGCAGTGGCGCCGAATCTAATGGAGAGCCGTGGGGCGTCCCCGGACATGGCCGCATAAGAGTTCTGACGGCACTGGTAGTTGTATGGCACGCCCTGCTAGCCGCAGACGATAGCGTTTTGCTTTAAGGGGCGATTTCCAAGTATGTAACTCGCGACCGAGCTGCCTGCAAAGAGGGCCAAGTCGCGGCCTAGTTAATGTTTCGAGGTGAGCTTCGATGTAGATCTAATCGCAGACGCTCGAGCTTGTTGGCGTGCGGCGGGGTAGTTCCGCCTCGTGGATGGGTTGATGTTGAGCGCGCCGGTTTGGAGCTGGGCCGTGGGTGGGAAGAGGGAACGCATGGGGATCGAGGGTGTCTTTAGAGGTGTCCCGTTGTATCGAGGAACGAATTCTGGGTGTCAAAAACGGTGACTTAAGTAGGGCCCCGGGTGGGGATGCATTTGTGCGATCCGCTAAGGCGTGGTCGACAACGGCGTAGACGGTTAAGTTGGGCATCGGGTACTTGCGTGATCCGATAGCTTGGTATGGGGATGCGTTGAAGTTCTGCCTTAAGGTTAGGGAGCCGATTGCGACGATGGGATCCGGCTTTCAACGGTTTGTAGTCTGCCTGCGCAAGAGTTTGTGTTGTGGAATCTTGAAACGGACGGGTACGAGTTGGCGGGGCAGAGCCGCCTCGTCCGAATGCCACGCGTGTTTTTGATCTAGGTCGTCGCATCTGTTCAGGCCGCTTTCTCTTTGAGTGAGCGATTGCGAGGAAAACGTGCTCGGGCGCATTCTCCGCTATTGAGTGGGGTGTTTTCTTCTGCCTCGGTTGACAATGGCGGTCGGTCCGTTTGCGGGAAGCTTGCGCTGTCAAGTATTGAGGTTCGGTTTGCTCCAAGAGGCGAGTGCGCCGATCCTAAGCTTACCGATGTTACGAGTTGCAAGTTTGATCCACGTGCGTAGGTTAGGTTCTTCAAGGTCTACCGCGTGGTGTGGTTGATGTCGACGCGCGTAAGTGTGCTCGCGATGTATTGCAGCGTTGCTTGGTAAATGCAAAGGCATGATGGGCATGCCCACAACGAACAACGGCGCCTCATCAAGCTAGTGTGAGGATTGGTGGGGTAGGGGCTGTGGGTGAATATTGGGCAGCCGCCGGCAGGGCAGGCGGGTCATCTTGGCAGATTTTGGGACAGTGGATAATAGGGTGTGGCCATGTTTCTGGGCTCTATTGACCTTCATGTCGATCAACTCGCCCTCTCGTAGGCAAGTTTGCCATTAATCCGCCCCCAGGAATGCATTACCAGAGCCAGGGTTGCCTGAGAGGAATGAAACCCGTAGTATCCGGCGATGATCAAGGGGATCCTGGTGTTTCACCCCTCGACTCCTCCGCTGGTAACGCTAAGTTCAATCGAAGGCATGGTCCCATCTTTGTTAGAGCGGATCGTCTTTGACAATCTGACAAGGCTCGGTATCTGTGACCGAGATGCTCGGGAGCTCCAGCGCTCTATTAGCTCGCTCACTTCGTGGTTAGTGAGATCACCTGCAAGGACCACCCGGAGGTACTCCTTCATCTCATATGCCCGCCAGAGCGCATCACCGGTTAGCTCGATTCTGAGTAGGGTTTCACCCTGGCGCTTTAGTTAGAGATCACCGGGTTGCTTCGAAAGGGCGCATCAGGCCTCTGAGAACTTCTGGGCGTACTCTGGAGAAGGAAGCTTTCTCATCTCGCGCGAGAAATCTCTTCTCACCTCCTCCAGGACCTCGGTGGCCAAGCCGACCACATGAAATTGATCGAGGCCAATCTGGGCGCCCGGTGCGTGATCAGCGAATGCTGGCCCCATCTCCATGCCGGCCGCGGCAATCTTGGCCGCTCGAGCTGGAGTGAGTTCGTCAAAGATCCCATCGAGGCTTTTGGCGCTTTTGCCTTCTGATCCGTAGACGATCTTGCCGGTATCGTGGTTGGTACCAGAGTGAGGTAGTTTTGATGCTTGCGATAGGAGATTTCCTCCACCCCTACCAGGAAGAGGTTCTCGGTGCGCTTGGGAACGTGCTCTTCAGCCACCACGTGCTCGCAGATCAATCCTGCCGTTCTCCAGGCGATACGGGTGAGTTTAGCAACCCATGTCTTATCCCTCTTGGAGGTAGACCACGCCGCCGGATCTTCGAGGTCCCTGCTGAAACGCGATTGTGTTGCAGCTCTGGTCGATGGCACCGACTCGGTGATCACTGCGTGCTTTGGACTCTTCAGCCTCCTCGATGAGAGCAGAGCCAGCTCTGGCGGACTCCTAAGTCCAGGTTTCTCCAGCGGGAGTCGACCCTTGGCATCTCCTGGCGAAAGTGCGTCTTGTACATGCACTTGAGACCAGCGAGCTTGCTCCGGGTGAGCTTGAGCTCAAGCTCAAGCAATATCTCTTTGCCCAAGAGAGAAACTTTGCTCACCACGCCGCCCTTGAGTTCGAGGATCCGCACAACTAGAGCAGAAGCGCGCACGGGTCCGATCTCCCGTGTTTGATGGTCTTGCAACTCCAAATTTAGGGCTCGGGTGCGACGTGAGGTCGCCTGATTTAACTGTTCCGAAAGGAGGAACTTGTCATTCAGCTGACAAAGCCCAACGGCACATGCGGGAGAAGTAATTCTCCGGTGTGAAGCTGCCGGGAAAAGTACC
>JAKASN010000503.1 GCA_021819025.1 Actinomycetes bacterium
GTTAAAAATAAGGTCGCTCCGCCGTTCCAGCAGGCCGAGTTCGATATCATGTACGGTAAGGGGATCTCCCGCGAGGGTTCGCTGTTGGACGTGGGAGTCGATCTCGGAATCATCAAGAAGTCCGGCGCCTGGTATACCTACGAGGGCGAGCAGCTCGGTCAAGGGCGTGAAAACGTCAAGGCCTATATCGAGAGCAATCCGGTTCTCATGTCCGAACTGGACGAGAAGATCCGCGCTTCGATGGGTATCGGTGTGGTGGCGCCCGAAGCCGCGTTCTCTGAAGACGACGACGAACCGATCTATCTCGAGGACTGATCCAACTCGTCATGAGGGGCTGACCCGCTCTTTGGTCCAGATGCTGGGCCGACGGAGCGGGTCTTGTTTTTGGAGCCGCAAACCAGTTGAGGGCTGTGGCATCGCCGCCGCCGTCGAAGGCGGGTTTCACAGCTAGCCTTGGTGTGGTGGAAAAGCGCTTTTTTGTTCGCACCTTTGGCTGTCAAATGAACGAGCATGACTCGGAGAGAATCGCCAATCTCTTGGTTCGTGACGGCCTGAGCGCTGCCGAGCGGGTCGAGGACGCCGATGTGGTGGTGCTCAACACCTGCTGCATCCGGGAAAACGCCGACAACAAGCTCTACGGCCACCTTGGGCATCTCAAGGCCCTCAAGGACCTGAATCCAGATCTCAAGATCATGGTGGGAGGGTGCTTGGCGCAAAAGGACCGCGAGATCATTCGCGAGCGCGCCGCCTGGGTGGATGTGGTGCTAGGCACTCATAACGTCGGGAGTGCCGCTTCGCTCTTGGAACGCAGCTACACCGAGGGCCCTCTTGTGGAGATCCTCGAAGAGTCCGCTATCGACGAGGAGTTCTTTTCGGGACCCACCTCAAGGGCGAATCTGCCTTATTCGGCTTATGTCACGATCCAGATCGGATGTGACAACAACTGCACGTTTTGTATCGTCCCGAGCGTGAGGGGTCGCGAGATCTCGAGACCTTTTGGCGAGTTGATCAAAGAGGTCGCCGAGCTCGCCAGCCAAGGCGTTAGCGAGATAACCCTGCTCGGCCAAAACGTCAACTCCTACGGGCGCGACTTGACCCTCTCGGCGAGACGCGGATCGGGCTTTGACGCCGCGGTGCTTGGCGATGCCTATGTTGAAGCCGGCGGTCGCCGTGCCCAGCCCCTCTTTGCGGATCTGCTGCGGGCGGTGGCAGCGGTGCCGGGGATCCGTCGGGTGCGCTTTACCTCCCCGCATCCCAAAGATCTCCGTCCTGAGACGATCCTCGCCATGGCTGAGACTCCCGGGGTGATGAATCAACTTCACTACCCCCTGCAATCGGGATCGGATACGGTACTAGCCGCGATGCATCGCGGCTATAGCGCCTCGCGCTATCTCGAGAAGCTCAGCGCTGCGCGGGCGGGAATCGCCGACCTGGCGGTTTCCACCGACATCATCGTGGGCTTTCCCGGCGAGACCGAGGAGGATTTCGCGAGAACCCTCGAAGTGGCTGCCGAAGCGGGCTTTGACGGAGCCTACACCTTTATCTTCTCGCCACGACCCGGGACCGAGGCGGCAAGCTTTGGGGATCGCTTTGTGGCACCCGAGGTGATTGCGAGGCGTTTTGACGAGCTCAAGATCGTAACCGATCGCACTTCTTATGCCAAGCACCGCGAGCGTATCGGCAGAGTCGAAGAGGTCCTCATCGAAGGGCCGAGCAAGCGAAATCCCGGAATGATCTCCGGGCGCACGCGCCAGAACAAGCTCGTTCACTTCGAAAGGCGCGAGCTCGGTACGAGCTCGGAGCGCCTCGCTGGGGGATCATATGCCAATGTCGAGATCGTCGATGCCGCACCGCACTTTTTGCGCGGACTTCTCCTTGAAGTCACCTCCTCGCCGCGACACAAACTGCGAATTCCCGTGGCCTCCCTACATTAAACCATTGCGCGCTGTCTGGTTGGGCTGAGATGGCTTGCTTAGGCGGTAATTTCGGTGGGGATCATTCCGCATCGTTGAGGCGCGTGGATCGTAGCGCAACGGCGGCTGCCCAAGGAGAGGGCCCCCTTTGCTCTCACTTGGCTCAAGTAGCCGCTACGGGCTCCTTGGCGCCTTAGAGTCGCGGCCCCGGGGTTGTGGTGGGGTTTGACTCTTGAGCACCGCCGCGAGCGCTATGGGAGAGCTGCGGCGGCATCGGCGATCATGGTGGCAAGGTCGCTGTGGGATGGTTTCCAGTTGAGTTCTTGGCGCGCCGCTTGGCTATCGGCAAGAAGTATCGCGGGATCGCCTACTCGTCTCGGTTGGAGACTAAAGGGCACTGGGCAACCTAGTACCGCTTCGGTGGTCCGGATTACTTCCAAAACCGAAAAGCCCCTTTGGCTGCCGAGATTGAATTGCGTGCTGAGGCCATCATCAAGGAGATAATCGAGGGCGAGAGAATGCGCTGAGCAGATATCGCTGACGTGTACGAAGTCCCGGATCGCGGTGCCATCGGACCTGCGGTAGTCGGCGCGAAAGACCGTCAGCGGTGCCCCAGGATCGCGCGCGGCGCGAATGGCCAAGGGTATGAGATGCGTTTCTGGGAGGTGGGACTCCCAGAGAGCGTCTTTTGGGCTCGCTCCCGCGGCATTGAAATAACGCAACGCGACCGACTGGAGGTCATAGGCGTCTCGGAGATCCGTGAGGATCTCTTCCACCATCGCCTTG
>JAKASN010000504.1 GCA_021819025.1 Actinomycetes bacterium
GTGCTCGCAGACTGCGATCTCTACCGTGGAGGCAGTTTTTAGCAGCTCAAGCTTGATCGACGAATCCTTTTCCGAGTATTTGATGGCGTTGTCCAAGAGGTTGGCCAGGGCCGAACGGAGCTGGCGCTTGTCGCCGGAGATTTCGAAGTTGTCTCCGCTTAGCGTGGAATGCAAATTCACCCCGGCGGTCTCGGCGGTGGCAGCGGCTTGTTCCATGACCTCTTTGACTAGTTCTGCCAAGTCGATGGTATCCTGGTGCGACGCTCCTTCGGCTTCGATGCGGCTGAGGTCGAGTAAGTCGTCGATGATTTTGGATACCCGGAACGCCTCGTTCTGGATGCGATTGGCGAGGCGCTGGCGGACTTTGGGATCCTCTTCAAAGGCAAGGGTCTCTGCGAGTAACCCCAGAGCGCCAATCGGGGTGCGAAGCTCATGGCTGACGTTGGCGACAAAATCGCGCCGGATGGTGTCGAGCTGGTTGCGGATCGTGAGATCTTCGACCACCGTAATGACGACCTTAGCGCATTCGGGAGATGCCGGACGGGTGCGTATGGAAAAATCGCGACGCGGCGGTCCGAAGATCGAAAAGGAACGATCCTTGAAGCGGCCCTGGCGTCCCAGAGCGACTGCTTCGTCGATCGCTCGCATCAGCCCGGCCTCCTCATGCCGGGCTACCCCGAGTTCCTGTGCGGCGGCGTTCTCAAAGATAAGAACTCCGGAGTCGCCGTGGACGAAGACGGCCTGAGACACCGCGTCAAGCGCGTTGGTCAGGCAGCCCAGGTATATTTCATCTGCAATTTTGTCGGACATGGAGTTTCCAGGGAAGTTGTGGGATTGGTTTTGCATTATGCGACGAGAAATTCGGATTCCCCCTTGCCTCCAAGACTATAAGGAGATCAAGCCCGTGGCGAGGCCGGATTCATTTATCGGCGCCCTTTATTGTGTAGAAAGTACTCAAATTGCATGAAACATAATGAAGAGTGCTAAAATGCTCTTATGAGCAACTTCGTCATGCCCTCCTCGCAAGCACTCTTGGCAGATGTCTCGGTAACTCCGAACCTCAATTCGCTTCCAGGTGCCGCGGCACTACAGTCAATAGCCAACGGAGTTGCCGCATGGGCGCTCTTGATCGCTTTAGTTGGCCTGCTAGCAGGTGCAGCAATGTGGGCGATCGGGTCACACTCTGGCAACTACCAGCAGACCTATACCGGGAAGCGAACTCTCGTTGCTTCAGCACTCGCGTCGGTACTAGTCGGAGCAGCCCCGGCACTGATCAATTTCTTCTTTCACCTCGGCCAAGGTGTTCACTGAGTTGAATGGGGGTGGGGAAGATGGTATTCGACATGGGCATGGCGTCGGTAGGATCGGAACTTGGTAGCTACGTGATCACGATGCTGGCTTCGACCCTTGGTCGCGGCCTGGTGGATGCGGACAGCTACTTTTCCTCGAACCTCTACTCTATTTTGACGAGCGTCGGCGATCCCCAACTCCGTGCCTCTTGGTTCGCGGGGCCGATTTTTCGTATGCTTCCTGCCGTGGAGATCGTCGCTCTCACGGCGCTTCTCATCGCCGCAATTCTTGCGGTCCTTCAAGGGGACGCTACTGCAATTATGCGAAGCATTGTCCTCTACCTTCCTCTCACGGCTCTCTTTGCTGGTGGGGAGTTACAGTTCACGGGGTTGCTTCTCGGCGCTGCGCAAGGGCTGTCGGGTTGGATCTATTTTGCCTTTGCCACCTCTGGCCAAGCAGGCGACAATCTCCACGGAGCAGCTGCTTCACTGTTGGCGCCCGGGGTTCCTACCTTGATTGGTGTCGCGGTTGCCGTGGCGTATCTCGTCTTTGCTCTCCTGCTTTGGCTCGAGCTCGCGCTTCGCGTGGCCGCGATCTATATGGTGGTGGCGATTTTGCCTTTCGGGTTCGCGCTGGCACTGCTTCGAAGCGGCCGCAAGATGCTGTTTCGCCTCCTTGAAGTGCTTCTCGGATTGATCTTCGTAAAGGTGGTAATCGCACTGGGGCTAGGGATCAGCTCTGCGATAGCGTCCTTCGCGCATCTAACGAACTTTACCCTTGTGGTAGTGGCGACTGCCTCGCTGGTACTTTGTGTCCTCTCCCCGTTCGCGGTGCTGCGCCTCCTCGTGGCCATCGACGTCGCCCAGTTGGCCGAGTTCGAGCGAGCCCCGCAAGCGGCTATCCGTCTTGGGCGAAGGGCGGCGAGCTTCGCTGACCAGAGCTTCGCGGCCTCAGAGATCGCTGCCAATGAGATCGTTGACTTCGGCCGAGTGCCCTTTGCGACGGGGCGCGGTGATTTGGCCGATGAGTGGCGGTCAATGTGGCTTGACAAGCGAGGTGGTGCTGGCAATGACTAACACCGGCATTTCTTCAGGCGCTGGCTGGGAAGGCAAAGGTCACCTCTTCGCATCTTCGTTCGCGCATGGGCCTTTGGGGCTTGCACGCGAGGAGGTGAGGTATCTTGGCGTTGTGGCTGGCATTGCGCTGCTGGTCCTTGTTGGGCGCATCGGGCCTTTGGATGGTTTCTTGGCTGCGACGTCACTTTGTGTTTTGGCCCTGGTTGGCGCGATAGTGAACTTCGAGGGAGTTTCACTCGCTCGTATTGTTTGGCGTGGGGTAAGTTATCTCCTCCTCTCCCAAAAGCGATCTTCTCGGGGGAACTCGCGCAGGCGAGTCAATGAAAAG
>JAKASN010000505.1 GCA_021819025.1 Actinomycetes bacterium
AGGCCCGTCCAAGTGCTGTATCTAGAACCGAGTCCAACTGGCGGACGTTTCCGAAGGTGAAAGCCCGAAGAAAGGTGCCGATGGTAGAAGGGGCCAACACCTTATGTCCCAGCACCGATTCACTTGCTCCAGCTCGGAGCATATCGACATGGTCGATGTGATTGGCTCCGGCTGCCATCGCATGGACGAGAGTGAGGATCTTGGCTCCTGGGTTGGCTCCCCCGAGCCGCTTGCCAAGTGAGACCTTGGATTCGATGAGATCCTGGAGTCCGAGGATCTGAGAGAGCGTGGAGACCATGAGAAGACCGGCATTGGCTACGAGATTCTTGTCATCGAAGGCTACTTGGATCCGCTCAATCCGGCCAGGTGTTAGAATCACAAGCAGTGCCCTTTCGTTGGTGGGTTTGGAAGGTCTTATCAACTACCATTCTACCAGCTCAAAGGGCACTATTTCTTTGTATCGGGTCTCTTTATGCTATAACTTTCGGTGGATCGAGGCTAAGGCGCCGGCCATTTGCCCGCAAAGTTGTCTCGTTTCTCAGGCGAGGCGATCCATGCCGCTCGTGGCACCTTGATCAGCAGCGGTATCGCTGCGTTTTCTTGAGAGGCAACGCCGAGGACACCCTTCGGCGCACGCTGCGCGATGATCTCGGTTCCCCGGGGACGTCGCCGGTCAGTAGTTATAGCGCATCGGAGTGGCGCAGCCGCTTGGCCAGTGCAAGGTTGGCCTCGTAGCGCTCGCGGATTTGTTCGAGACGTTTGCCGGTCTCGGGGAGCTTGACGGTGGCCAAGAACCCTCGCACTCGCTCGGATTGCTCGACCATCTCGGGCGAATAGAGTCCCGACATCGCCTCAATCATCCGCGGTGTCGCCGACGCCGGATACTTCTCCTGCATCTCGGTATAGTTGGCTACCACGAAGTCGAATGCCGCCGCTTGGCTCAGTGGTTCTCGCAGCAGCTTTGCCACGGTGAATGGGGCGTCCTGGCTGCGGATTCCATCGAGGCAAAGCGCTAGCGTGCGCGATACCAGGGCCGGGATCTCGAAGGAGGACAGTGCGTCCAAGAAGCGCTGTTCGTCGATGGGGCTCTCGGGATGGCGAAAACGATCCAACACGAATGCGTAATCGGCATCATCGGCATTGGCGGCGACGGTGTGAAGAACCGCCGAAGCCAGCGAGGGTTCTAGGGCGCCTTCTTTGGACATTTCCGCCCGAAATGCCTCTCGAGCGAATTCAATGATGTCGCGATCGCGCACCAAAGTGCCCAAGGTGGAAACCACCAGAGAGCGCAGTACACCGTGAGTTTCGGCTTCACCATCGATAGGCGAGGTGCCGAGCTTAGTGGCAAGCGGCGCCAAAAGGCGCGCCGCAGTTGCCTTGATCTGTTCGTCACCTTGCTCTCCGCGAGCTTTTGAAGCCGCTTGAAGCCCCTGGACTATCACCGACCAGCCCGCGGGCTCCATATAGGCACCGTGTGAAAACGCTTCGGCAATGGTCAAAAAGTTCCCAAAGGAGTCGCGTCCCGCCACCACCATCGCCCAGGTGTCGGAGATGAGGTCGAAGCGTTCCAATTCGTCGAGCGATGCAAATGAGGCGAGGATCTTTTCCAGAAGCTCAGGCGAGTAACTGACGCGGTAGTAGCCGTGACCATGAGCATTGAATACCGGAACCCCGAAGCTCGCCTCTTCGATCGTCGCAGAAGTCTCTTCGAGAAGGTACTGGCTTACCTCGTGGTAATGCTCCAAGTTGCGTATCGCCAGCGGGATGATCCACTTGTGACCGATCGCAGAGTTCTCGGGCCGACCTGCAAGGAAGCTGAAGGGCTCTTGGGTGGCAATGACCATCCCTTCGGAGGTCGATACCGTGACTACCGGCAGTCCGCCTTGGAAAACCCAGCTGTCCATGAGCGCTCTTACCGGCTCTCCGGTGGTCTCTTCCAGGGCATCCCAGAGGTCGGTAGTCTCGGCGTTGCCAAAACGGTACTTATTCAAGTAGTGAGAGATGCCGCGGCGGTAATTTTCCGTTCCCAGGTGGCGCTCAAGCATGCGTAGCACGCTCCCACCTTTCTCATAGGTGAGAATGTCGAACATCCCTTGGCAATCGGAGGGATGCGCTACAGGGTATTCGATCGGTCGGGTGGAATGGAGTGAGTCGGTGGCTTGGGCAGTGGCGCGATAGATGCCAAAGGTGTTCCACTTTCTCCAGGCAGGTTCAAAGTGGTCGGTAGTTAAGGTCTCCATATATGTGGCGAAGGCCTCGTTGAGCCAAATTCCGTTCCACCACTTCATGGTCACCAAATCGCCGAACCACATGTGGGCGATCTCGTGTGAAACCACGTCGACGATGCGCTCGCGCTCGGGTTGGGAGGCGGTGTCTTTGTCGACGAGGAGCAGCGCCTCTCGAAAAGTCACCGCGCCGAGGTTCTCCATCGCACCTGCGGCAAAGTCTGGGATAGCGATAAGGTCGAGTTTGGATGCCGGGTAGGGGATATCGAAGAAGTCACTGAGAAATTCCACTGCGTGCGTGGCGGCTTGGAGGGCAAAGTCGGTGAGGTGTTCCCACCCAGGACGGTGGATGATCCGAAGCGGGGTGCCGCGCACGATTTTGGCCTCGGTTGCCACCAGAGGCCCTACTACGAATGCCACCAGATAGGTGGACATGGGGATGGTGGGTTCGAAACGTACAAGT
>JAKASN010000506.1 GCA_021819025.1 Actinomycetes bacterium
AGTCAAATTCCCACGAGAGTCCCCAGGACGCCACCACCATCCAGGCGGCGGTTAGGGCGCTGCGAACCCAGTGGCGCACCCGTGAGCTCCTTGACGCTACCGCGCGACTTATGGCCCGAGACGGCTTCGAACGCGTCTCGATGCAAGCTTTAGCCACTGAAGCCGAGGTAAGCGTGGGGCTCATCTACCGCTACTTCAGCGGAAAACAAGACCTCCTCGAAGCGGTAATTGTCGATGTCCTCGACGCCTTCGAAGCCGAGATTCCCCGCGCCATCGCCTCGGGAGACCGCGATCCCGTCGAGGCGATGGCTCGCGCCTTTGGAGCGTGCTGTCGTGTCATCGACGCGCATCGCCAAGCAGCACTTCTCACCTATCGGGAGAGCAAGTCACTCAGTGAAGCCGGATTGGAACGCATCAAGGCACTGGAAATCCAAAGCAGCGAGCCGCTGCGCCAAGTGATACGAGAGGCCATCGACGCCGGGCGTCTCATCGCCGTCGACCCGGAAATCCTGGCCTTTGACCTGCTCCTTCTCGCGCACGGCTGGGCTCTCAAGCATTGGTATTTCGAGAGGAGCTTGGATCTTGACTCTTATATCGCCTGCCAGAACGCGCTCGTACTGCGCTCGGTAATCGATCCCAAGTATCAACACCACTACCGCCACCTCACCCAAACTCAACCACAGCGAAGCGCTGCAAGTCAGCTCACGGAATAGAACAACCCCTAAGGAGCAGCTATGTCTCAAGAAATCGCCATCGTCACTGGAGCCGGATCGGGCATCGGGCGCGCTATCGCGCTAAAACTCGCTGCTAACTCCAAGTTTGTCATCGCCCTCGATCTCGACGAGGCAAGTGCCAACGCTACCGCAGCATTGAATCCCAAGTTCATCGCGCCCTATCGTGCCGACATCGCCGACCCCAAGGCCATCGCGGAGTTCGCCAGTTGGACGATGGAAAATCACTCCAGCCCAGAGATCCTCGTCAATGCAGCAGGCTGGGACCGCACCGCGCCATTTCTGGAGTCCAGCGCGGACTTCGCGCGCCGGGTCATCGACATCAATCTCCTCGGTCCCATTCATCTTTGCCAAGCTTTCCTCCCCCTCATGGTTGCCAGCGGCAACGGCGGCAAGGTGGTAAACATTGCCAGCGACGCCGGGCGGGTGGGCAGCTCGGGAGAGAGCATCTATGCCGGGGCCAAAGGAGGAGTTATCGCCCTCACTAAGTCCTTGGCCCGAGAGATGGCCCGACACCACATCAACGTGAATTGCGTCTGCCCGGGGCCCACCGACACGCCACTGTTTGCCTCACAAGATGAGCGCCTCAAAGAAGCGCTTATCAAGGCCATTCCCTTTCGGCGACTCGCCCAGCCAGCCGAGGTGGCCGACGCGGTGGTCTTTTTCGCCTCCGAGGCGGCATCGTTCGTAACCGGCCAGGTGCTTAGCGTCAGCGGCGGCCTGACCATGGCGGGATAGCACCACAAGCAAGAATGGGGGAATGCCATGAGCAAATATGATCCAAGTCGCTACCGCGACTTTTTCGAGAATGAGTTCAGCTATATCGGCGGGTTTTGGCGCAACGTCCATCGATTCGCCAGAGATGTCGCCATGATAGACGGCAAAGACGGCACCGCTTGGAGTTATACCCAACTCGGGAACAAGGTGGGCGAACTCGCTGCGGGTCTGGTTAGCCTTGGGGTCGCTCCAGGTGAAGTCGTCACTTACCAGCTTTTCAACGGCCCGGAATTCGCCCAACTCTACTTAGCGTGCCAGGCGGCCAATGTTATCGGCTCACCCATCAACTATCGACTTGCCGCGGGCGAGACCGCCTTCATCATTGACGACGGCCCGGCAAAAGTCTTCATCTACGACACCTCTTTGGCAGAGGTGGTAGGCGTCGCACTTGAAATGGCGGAAAACAAGCCGGAGATCGTCGTCGCCGTCGGCGAGGGGAAACCCGCCCCGACGCCCAAGGGAGTGAAGTCGCTGCGCTTTGAAGAACTCTATCTTCCCCGAGAGAGCGCGCCAAGGCCGAATCGCAACATCTACGACGAAACCACCAGGCTCTACACTTCGGGAACCACCGGGATGCCCAAAGGGGTTCCGCTCAATAGCGCGGTGGAAATCTTCAGCGCCCACGATGTAGCGATGCACTTTCCCCTTGCCCCCGATGACCGCACGTTGAACATGACGCCGTGGTTTCACCGCGGTGGCACTTACTCTGGAGGGCCGAATCCAGTCTTTTACATCGGCGCCTCTTTAGTGGCGATGCGCAGCTTCGATGCCGGGGTCACCCTCGATTACACCGAAAAGTACCGGGTTACTTTCCTCATCGGCGCTCCAACCACCCTGGAAATGATCGCTGTGGCCCAGTCGCAACGGCCGCGCGACCTCTCGAGCTTGCGGGGAATCGTCACCATGGGCGCGCCGCTGGAACGCGAAGCGGTGCTGAGATACCAGAAGCTCCTCACTCCGAAGATCTTCAACGGATATGGCACCACGGAAGCTTTTTGGAACACCTTTTTGCGCCCCTCCGACTTGCCCGAGCACGCCGGAAGCGCCGGGCGAGCCTGCACCGACGACGACGTGGCGGTGGTGAAGCTCTTTGACGACCGCCTCGCCTCGGCTGATGAAACCGTCGCCAAGGACAATGCCGAGATCGGCGAAGTCATCGTGCGCTCTCCCAAGTCCGGC
>JAKASN010000507.1:0-2213 GCA_021819025.1 Actinomycetes bacterium
GGTCACCTTCGGGTTTATCTGCTGGCGGGTCTGGCGTGTGGTGGCGATCTCGCGCGATCAGCTCGGGCGGCTTCTCGCCACCGGAGTGCTTGCGCTGCTGGCATTTTCCATCTTTCAAAATGCCGCCATGACCATGGGCATCATGCCCATCACAGGGATACCGTTGCCCTTTATGAGCTACGGGGGATCCGCTGCACTATCTTTCTTTGCCGCAATCGGCATCGTACTCGGTATCGGATTGCGAAATTCCCGCTACCTACCCGAGGATCGCCGAGATTTTTTGAGTCAGAGCTGAATGGAAATCACCGAAATGAGCCAAGACGATCCCCTAGGAGGTGGTGGCGAGCTCAGTGGCCAAGCTGGCGATGTCGCGGTGGCTGAGCCGACGCTGCCGGCGGCGCTCGAGGTATCGCCTGGCGTCGCTCCTAGCGCCCAAGGCGACGCCCAAACCCCCTACGAGGGTGTAACTGAGCTTTCGCGAAGGCGGCGCTCCCGGGTGCTTGACGTCGGAGTCGCGTTGCCAGAGACCTACGGACGCGTGGTGATCGGGGAGGTGGATGAGCCGCATCGGCGCTTTTCGATTCCGGTCTCTCTCGACCAAGCGGCGATGATTGCCATGGCGCTAAAGGCCCTTCCCCGCCGCCGTCCGCTTTTGGCCGATGTCATGGTGGATATGATGAATCAGTTCTCGATGGGAATCGCCATGGTAGCCGTTACCGGCCGCCAGGACGAGGTGTTTTTAGCGGAGTTGACCGTAGTGGACGCACAAGGACGCCAACGCAACGTCCCGATCCGACCCTCGGACGCGCTCTTGTTGGCCCTGGTCAGCGCGGTGCACCCTCCAATCATGGTCGACGAGTCGCTCTTTAGCTAGCCAGAGCGCTTGGCCAGGCCACAGCATCGCTTTGCATTCCGAGCTGAGTTTGCATGCTGAGGGCATCCGATGGCCCTGGGGCCGAAGTTGTCGTGACTTGTGGTGGCACAGGGAGACATCAAGATGCGACCCTAGGCGCGGTGATCGATGAGCGCGTCGAGTTTGGCGCGAGCATCTCCAAGGGAGAAGGGCTGAGTTTGGAGGACCTCGAACTTCCAGGGGTCCCCGAGACTTTGCAGCCGACCCTTGATATTGCCCGCGTGGTAGCTGCGGGCATTTAGGGAGCGATCTTCGAGTTCTGACCACGACAGCGGGGTGGCCACTGGCGCGCCTTCGATCGCCCTGATGGAATAAGGGGCCACGGAGCTCTGCGCGTAGGAGTTGCGGGAGACGTCTACATAAAGCTTGTTGTCGCGCATGGCGAGGTGCGCTGCGGTAGTGACAAGATCTGGGTGCCGACGCTCCAACACCGCGGCTACGTCTTTGGCAAAGCTCCGAGTGGTGGTGAAGTTCGCTCTCCCATCCAGTGCAGTGAGCAGATGTAGCCCCCGAGACCCGGTGGTCATTGCTGAACTGGAGAGACCCAACTCGCCGAGGAGTTCCCGAACGACCGTGGCCACGAGTCGCACGCTCTCAAAGTTGCCATCAGGGGGATCGAGGTCAAAGATGAGGCGATCGGGATATTGCCTGTGCTTGGCGAGGCTTAGCCAGACGTGGGGAGTTATGCAACCCTGGGATGCCAAGTACGCCAAGGTGGCGGCGTCGTCACACACTACATGGGTGACCACGCCATCTTTCTTGTTGAGCTCAACCCGATGTATCCACGGGGGAAAGTTCGCAGGGATTTGTTGCTGGTAGAAGCCTTTGTCAGTGATGCCCTGGGGATATCGCTGCATCGTCAAGGGCCGACCGCCGAGATAGGGGAGTGACCAAGGGGCCATCTCGGCGTAGTAACTCACCAGGTCCCGCTTGGTTAAGGCCTTAGTGGCGGGCACCATGACCTTGTCGGGACTGGTGATCTCGATGATGTGCCCGTCGATTTCGATGGCGTCGTCGCTCGCCACGCTAGTTAAGGTCTCACCCGAGGCTGCCATGGGGAACCAGATCTCGCGCCAGGTGGCGGGGCGCTCGGAGACTTTGGAGTTCGCTCAAGCATGAGATTCGAGCATCTCCATCACATCGCGGTCGCTTAATTGGGCGAAGTCGCGATACCATTGCCCCACTGCGGCAAAGGAAGTCGGTCTCAGCACGCTGAGAACTTCGTCGGCCGCTTGGCGCAACTCCGCGATCGCCTCAGACGAGGCTACTGGCACCGCTACAATCACTCGAGATGCTCCCT
>JAKASN010000507.1:2223-2685 GCA_021819025.1 Actinomycetes bacterium
CGCGCATCGCGTCGATCGCGACCCGCGCTGTGGTGCCTGTAGCCGCTCCGTCATCGACGATGATCACCGGACGCCCGCTGATCGAAGTGGCCTTGCGGCCCTTCTGATAGAGAGCCACTCTTCTCTCTAGCTCGAGCTGTTCCTTCTCTTGCACCGGCTGCAAGTTGTCTCGACTAACCCCAAGTCTGCGCATCAACTCGGTGTCGAAGTATTGCCCTCCGCCTTCCCCGATGGCTCCCACAGCTAGTTCGGGATGGCCCGGAAGGCCGATCTTGCGGACTACGAACAACTCCATGGGAGCGCCCAGCTGGCGCGCCACTTCGAGGGCCACGGGAACTCCACCGCGCGGTAGCGCCACCACCACGGGATTCTCGCGGGCCAAGCCGACCAGGTAGGTGCCGAGAACGCGACCCGCCTCGGCTCGATTGGGGAACTTCCGATAGCCTGCTGCGGGAAGATCGG
>JAKASN010000508.1 GCA_021819025.1 Actinomycetes bacterium
GCGAAGGGGTGGTAAAGGCTCACATGAGCACCTCGACCGGAAGAATTGCGTGGAGAGGCGACCTCAAACCCATAATCACCAAGAAATTCCTCCGCAGCCGAGACAAAAAAATCCCCAAGCTGAGACCCTTTTGAGGCCAGAGCGGAGATTCCCGCCTCGCCGACAAGGCTGGCGCCCTGAAGAACCAGCTTTGTGCCAACAATATTCGGAGTCCCGGCGCCGAAGCGACCGATACCTGGACGAGGAACATAACTGGAAGCCATCTCAAATTGATCGGCCTGGGAGAACCATCCCCTGATAGGCGACTCCAACGTTTCGAGCAAGTCACCGCGGACATACAAGTATGCGGGAGCACCGGGGCCGGCATTGAGATACTTATAGGTACAGCCAATCCCTAGTTCGCATCCCGTGGCACCCAAGTCGACCAGGGCGGCCCCCGCAGCATGACTCAGATCCCAAATAATTCTCGATCCGACCTTTGATGCGATAGCATTTGCTGCCCTGAGATCCACTTTGGCTCCAGAGCGATAGGAAACCATCGAGATCACGGCGAAAGAGACCTCCTCTGAAAATGCCTGCTCCAAATCGCACAACGAGGTGCCCTCATCGATGTGCGATGGAATTATCTCCACCTCCACTCCAAAGTTCTTTACAAGTCCAGAGAGAATGTAATGGTCGGTGGGGAAATTGTCCTCCTCAATCAGGACACGGCGTCGCGAACCTCCCATTTCAAGAGCCGCGAGAGCAAGTTTGTAGAGATTCACGGTGGTGGAGTCGGCTACGAGAACTTCGCCGGGCAGTGCCCCAAGAACTTCGCTCGCCAGTACATCGCCCGCAAGATAGGGCAGTTCCAGCCAACCTTTCCAAGACTCAATCAGCGAGCCTCCCCACTGCTGGGTCACCACCGCGCCAACAAGCTCCCCCGAACCAGCCGGCATTCTCCCTAGGGAATTTCCGTCCAGGTAGATTACATGCGGATCCCAAAACGCAAAACGTGAACGAAAGCTCGCCAGTGGATCTTGAGCGTCGGCTTCTTTGGCTGCTGCCAAAAGCTTCGCGATTGACTCTCTGTGGTATGCAATCACGGCTCCACCTCCCCACTAGCAAGCGCCACAAGCCCACACCGAGCACGCGAGCCATGAGGTGAGCCTCCCGCGATTTATCCGGCCCTCGCGTCGCAAACGCAAAAGCATCGCGCAACTATGCAGTGAGGCGATCCCCAGCTTCGATCTTGCGACTCCCGCACCTCATGAAATACCATAGGCGACTAACACCCGAGCTGCGGATTTAACAGCTCTGCATTGTCTCTCAAAGGCATCATCACCAAAGGATCCTTGATGGTGAATCCTGCTGTCTATTTGAGCAGTTCAGCCACCTCGGCACGTTCGCCGACGAGTTCTTCCGTGGTGATTGCAATTTTGGCTCGTGCAAAATCGTCCAACTCGAAGCCTTCGACTACCTGGCAAGACTCTCCATCGCTAGAAACAGGGAAGCCAAATTGCAGGCCCTCAGGAATGCCGTATTCGCCCTTACTGGGCACGATGAGCGAGACACAATCCCCTGCATTGGTCGGAGTGATGATGGAACGCACCGAATCTATTATCCCGTTCGCCGCAGATGCGGCCGACGAAGCACCGCGCGCCTCGATCACCGCCGCGCCTCTCTTTTGCACCGTGGTGATGAACCCATCGCGCAACCAGGCATGATCAGATATCATCTCAGTGGCTGGCTTGCCGGAAATCTTGGCGTTCAAAAAGTCCGGGTACTGCGTCGCCGAGTGGTTACCCCAAATCGCGACATTGGATACTTGAGACACCGCCACCCCTGCAGCGCGCGCCAGCTGGGTTGTGGCGCGATTCTGGTCGAGTCTGGTCATGGCAAAGAACCGTTCTGGCGGGAGCTCGTGTGCGGCATGGCGCGCGATAAGCGAGTTCGTGTTGCAAGGATTTCCCACTACAAACACCCGCACATCGCTCGAAGCCCTCTTAGCGATTGCTCTCCCCTGGGGCCCAAAAATGCTTCCGTTCACGCTGAGCAAATCGCGACGCTCCATTCCCGCCTTGCGGGGCATGGCGCCTACGAGAATCGCCCAATTCACTCCGTCAAAGCCCACATCGAGATCCGACGTCATCTCTACTCCCGCCAGAAGCGGGAAGGCACAGTCATCCAATTCCATCGCCACGCCTTCGAGGGCGCGCATCGCGGGCTCTACTTCGATAAGCCGTAGCGAGACTGGAACGTCTTCACCGAACATCGCACCAGAGGCGACCCTAAAGAGCAACGAATAGGCGATCTGGCCTGCCGCGCCAGTTATGGCCACGGAAATCGGGGGTTTAGTTGTCATGTGCATTCCTCTCTCGATGAAACTCTTGCCAAAGACAAAACGTTGGCAAATGCATCTCCACTAATTCTTGACGCCTAGGGCAATGCCCTAGATGCGATCGACAATCGCCGACGCAAACTCCGAGCACTTGACTTCGGTAGCACCGCTCATGAGGCGGGCAAAATCATAGGTGACGATCTTGTCTGCGATGGTCTTCTCCAAAGCCACAACGATATCGTCAGCGGCCTCTTGCCATCCCAGGTGCTCAAACATCATCACGCCGGAGAGGATCACCGATCCGGGATTAACCTTATCCAAGCCCGCGTACTTAGGCGCGGTGCCATGTGTCGCCTCA
>JAKASN010000509.1 GCA_021819025.1 Actinomycetes bacterium
TCGCCGGGGTGCGTGGTATCTCGGCCGCGGTGGCCGCCGCGCGAATGGCGGCCCCAGGGCTTCCCCTTGAGATCGAGGTGGACACTCACCAACAACTTGAGGAAGCCCTTGCCGTCGGCTGCGATCTCATTCTACTCGACAACATGACCATCAAAGATCTCCAAGCCGCGGTGGCAATGGCGAAGGGAAGAGCGCGGACCGAAGCCTCGGGCGGTGTTAGCCTCGCTACGGCAGCCGCAATTGCAGCTACCGGTGTCGATTTCATCGCTGTCGGCGCGTTGACGCATTCAGCACCATCGCTCGATATTGGCCTCGACTGGACAAATAGCGCCTAGATCAGCCCAGCACAACTCCCCAAGCGACCAAGAGGCTCTTCGGACTCGAGAACTCAACGCAATAGTCGCCTCCATGGTGGGCTCTAGCGGATCGATGAAGCTATCTACCAAAGCCGCCCGCTTCGAAAGGCACCGGCTAGATTTCAAACTCGTACCGGCGTTGCTCCCATGAGCTGACTTCGCGCTGTTACACCACAAACTCAATGAGTTCAGGGACAACAAGCAATCCCAACTTCGCTTGGCCGTGAGGCCCCTTTGCCAATCGCCCCAGTGTGGTCGTGAATGGGGTCTGAGCCAAAGCTCCTACGGCGGTTCTCCAGCGAAGAGATAGTTGAGCTACTTGCGAAAACAGAATGAGCACCCAAATTGCTCCAAAGCGAAAACTCACATACTCGTCCCGGGGAAGAAAACTCCGCAACCAACTTCCACCGCTCCTCGTCTAAGTTTTGGAAAGGGAGTGTGGAGTCGATGCTGAATCCGCCCAAGACCGTTGAATTGGCCAACCTGGAAGGTCTTTATCAGGCCCACTGGTCAACTCTGGTGCGCAGCGCCTGGATGATGTGCGGATCCCGCGAAGAGGCCGAAGACGTGGTCCACGATGCCTTTATTCGCCTTGGAGCCATGGGGTCTCAGGAAATTACCAATCCCCTGGCTTATCTTCGACGTTGCGTTGTCAATCTCCTCACAGATCGACGCCGTCACGAGGCCCTGGAACGCCGCCATCGTCAGCTCCCCAGCGAGCCAGTCCTCGCAATCCACGACGCTTTTACTTGGGAGCTAGTCAAGGACCTACCGGAGCGCCAGCGCCAAGCCTTGGTACTTCGTTACTTCGACGACCTTTCCTTGAAGGAGATCGGCGAGCTACTCGATTGCGGCTTGCCGGCAGCGAAGTCGCTGATTCATCGCGGGCTGGTTCAGCTCCGCAAGGAGATGGAGGAACAATGAACGACACCACCATCGTAGAAGCCCGGCTGCGATCTCTCTTTGGAGCGATCGCCGCCCAGGTCGATGATCTTCCCAGCGACTTGGGCTCCTTCTTGCGAGAGGATAGCGCGGGATGCGAAGTGCCAGATATTCCAGAGCGAGTGACGCCTCCCAAGCTCGGGCGAGGCGCCATTGCTGGCGGAATCGCTGGCGGCGCAATAGTTCTTGTTGGCGCAGTAGCAGCTGCGGCTGGCGCGTTGCCATTTTCCCTCTCCGCCGTCTTGGGCACCGCGGGCTCAATTATCGGCGCCAACAACCCTCCGGCCGCCGCACACGCGATATTGCGGGTAGTCTCCCCCGGCCCAGACGAGACCACCCTCAAAGTGTTTTCCGCCCTCACGAGCCCAAGTGACGTTACCGCCGGCAGCTGCTGGAGTCTCGCCATTGATAGCCCCACAGGTGTGCCGGCACCAGGGTCAGTCACCGCTGACAAGGGCGCCTGTAGCATAATAGCATCGCAAACCACAGCGCTGACGCCACAACAGCAAGAACAAGCATCACATGGTGGCCAAGCGGTCAGCAGCTGGTATTCGCCATCGGGCACTCTCTATACGATCGTCTTTGGCGAAGGGGTGCCGGGCACCGCCTATGTGGCGCTGACCGACGCGGCGGGCAAAGTTGGAGCCAAGGTAGCCACTAGCGACTCTTGGTTCGCGATCTATATCTCCCAGTCCGCGGCATCTACTTACAACCGGATAACGTTCCTCAATACTTCGGGCGCAGTGCTCACTACCCTGCCCGGTATCATCGCATCAAGTCCACCGGCCTGACCAGGCATCGTGCTATTAGCCGGCTCGCAACAGCCTGCACAATGCACACACAGCACGACTTGCGCTTTAAGGCAAATACTACAAAGCGGGAGAGGAGAGCTAAAGCAGGAATGAAAAGAGTGGCGAACCAGGAGGGACTTGTTCGATCGCGAGAGGACTGGCGGCCATGCGCTCAAGCAAGCCCGAAATTAGGTCGGCGCTCTCCAAATCAAGTCCCACCAAAGCAGGCCCGGTCTCGCGGTTGTTCTTTTTGATGTAATCAAATACGACGATATCCTCACCCTCGGAGAGGACCTCTTCAAGGAAGGTGCGCAGTGCACCGGGCTCCTGGGGAAAAGAGACGAGGAAATAGTGTCGGAGACCTTCGTGGAGCAAGGACCGCTCGAGGATCTCGGCATATCGGCTCACATCGTTGTTTCCCCCCGAAACGATGCATACCACCGGGCCCTCCAACGAACCACCGAGCGACTTTGCTGCGGCACTCGCCAAAGCGCCGGCAGGTTCAACGATGATGCCCTCGCTCTGATAGAGCTCGAGCATCTCCGAGCACACCGCGCCTTCAGGCACCGA
>JAKASN010000510.1 GCA_021819025.1 Actinomycetes bacterium
GTTCTCAGATGGGAGGGGAGGGATCTTCCCAAATTGCCGGTGTTGGATGCGGCGCGCAGCGCTAAGGCCTTCGCCTACACGATGGGTTCGTTGGGAGATGAGTGTGAAGACATGGCTGGGCCGGACGAGTTCAGCGATAGCGGGGATGGTGGCGAAAGAGATGCGTAGATGTACGGGCAGGGACGTTGGCGCTTCGGCGGATTCGGGGCTGGGCCATGAGCAATAGGAGGGGGAGATTCCCATGAGAGCGGACGTCGTACTCGACCTTGCCATCGGGAGCGGGCCCTACGTTTCCCCCAGCGTCATACGCCGGCTGGGACGCTCCTTCTGGCGCACCAGCCGCCATTTCCATATCCAGGGCGGGGTCAGTGCAGTCAATGGCTGGGAGAACTTCAGCGAAAGCTTCAAGGTCGAGGATATCGAGTCCGCTCGCTATGTGTCCTGGTACTACGCGATGCTCCGCCAGCTCTATTTGTCAGGCTGCACCTATGCCGACATGGCCAAGTTCGTCGAGGTCGATCCCATAAAGTACTTGGCCGCCGCATTCGACGACGCCACCTGTCATCCCGGGGATCCCGCACTGGTGCTGGCGCATCATGGCATGCGCGCCATTCTCGGGGCGCACCTCAAGCTGGCGGACGGGGAGGTGTGTTGGCAGCTGGAGCCGCGCTATGGGGAGCTCTTCGGGCGGATCGCGGCGATGGCAATCGCGATCATCACCTTGTACGAGCCCGGAACGGGCCTTCTCGTGGGATGGGTGTGGCGCGAGCCTCACAAACCCCACCGGCGTGCCCGTGCCTGGTTCATCAAGAGCTACAACCCTGCGGGGGGTGTGGTCGGCGGCTGCCGGTTTATTACGCCGCTGGTCGGCGAGAACTGGGAGCTCGCCATGATCTATGACACCAACATCTTCGTGCCGCACTGGAAGCGCCAGGCGATCTGCTCGAGCTTCATGCCCGGCGAATGGAAACCGAAACGTCGGTCGATAAAGTCAAGCACCAAGGAGACTGTCGCCACCTGGTTCAACTAGAGGCGAAATCTCGGACCCGATGGCACCAGCACCTTGGGTTCGGGCTTGGGCTCTGGCTCCACTGCCAGTTCCGGCTCCTCTTCCAGTTCTTCGGCCTGAGCCAGGGCGACTTCGGGGAGCGGGGCCAGGACGGCGGGCTCGGGAGCATCAATGGCGGCGCTAAAACCAGCCTCTTCGGACGCCTTTCGACCCGACTCAGCGGCTCGTTGTGATGCGCTGATAGCAGATTCTTCGCCGGTGTTATTGTCGTACAGCCGTTGCCACGCTTTAGAAGCGGAGTTGTGAGACTTAGCAGCGAGTTCGTGTCGGTGTCCAAGATGGGTTCCGCCCCCTCCCGCCTTGTCGCTGGACTTCATGTAGTCAGAGGCAAGTTGAGCGTGGATGCGCGCCTGTTCGAGCGGCGGCTGACGGTCGGTCAAGGCTCTTCCGCCTCGCTCGTAGAGAGCGTGGGCTTCTGCGTAAGCAATAGCCGTCGGCTTTTCGGCCAGTGCGGTGTTTTGGGCCAGTGCCGATCTAATATCCGGATCTCGGCTGAGAGCCATAGCGACTTCGGGCTTTAGGTAGAGCTGGGGGTGTTTCGCCAGGGCTTTCCAATCCTGCGCGGCCACTAGTCTTTCCAGCTCCGCTTTTGCTAATACATCGACCATTTTTTGCTCCTTTGTTTGTGCTGCGATTGCAGCGGGTGTCGCTCCCGCGGTTGCGCTTTGCACGGCGTCGAGGCTGAGAGCCAGGGCGAAGCCCAGCACATAGTCGCTGATCTTCTGGGCGGTGGAGATCGCTGCCATCAGCTCCGGCTTGCGCTGATCCTCCGGGAGCGCACTGAGCCAGCCCGTGAGATATGCAGCGGAGTTGTCGAGGCCGGAACGCTCGGTGCGGTCCACCTGAAGCGGGTCGAAAGCGATTCCCAATGTCCTGGCGCTCATCGCGGCGGAGATCTCGGCGCGAAGTTCTTCCTTGGCGTAATCCGCGCTGCCGAAGAGGTGATTCAGATCGCGCTTCAGGCGCTCCTTATGACCGGTGGCGTGGCCGATCTCATGCAGGAGCACCGTGTCGTAGTCGGCGGCTGTGGCGAATGAGGAGAGCGCGGGGATGCGGATGACATCAGCGCTCGGGCGGTAGTAGGCCTGGGTTCCCCCGATGCTCAGGGTCGCCCCCATGGAGGCGACTATTGCTGCGACACGGGGGTCGGGTTCGGGGGATGCCTCGGAGAGCTCGGGGCTCGGCAGTTCGGGCATACCCTCGATCTGGGAGGCGTGAAAGACCGTGTAGTACCTCACCACGAGACGCTTTTCCTTGAGGGTGGCCGCATCGCCATCGACCTCGAGGTCCTTGGTGCTTTCGAGCACCATCCACTTTTCCACGGAGATGCCATGCGATCCCTTGCGGATGTGCCAATTCTTGTCCTGGGCTTGTCTGAAGGTGCACCAGCGGGGATCCGAGTCTGGCTGGTTGAGGCCGAGCCAGAACTGGTTGATGCCGCGGTAGTGCTTGTGGGTCACGGCGTTGACCGGGGTGTCGTCGCCTGCGGCGGGGTCCCAGGGCCTTTGCCAGGGGGCGGTGCCAGCTTCGATGTGGCTGATCAGCGCGTCGGCGAGATCCTGGCGGATGTCCTTGCGGGGTTTTGCG